>NZ_JBEPBF010000113.1:0-33927 GCF_040298985.1 Streptomyces sp. NPDC001093
GGCCGCGGCCGGGTACCTCGGGCGCGGCCCCCGCAGCGCCGGCCGCGGGCGGGGGAGGCCCGGCCGCGGCCCACACCGTCAGTACGGCTTCGGGGTCGGCGCCGGCGAGCCGGCACAGCGCTTCCACGGCCTGCCGTGGCGGCGCAGTGCCGCCGGACAGATAGCGGTGCCACGCGGACTTGCTGTACGGGGTGCGCGCGGCCAGCGCCGCCAGGCTCAGCCCCGTACGGTCCTTCAGCTCGCGCAGTCCCACCAGCAGTGCCTCGTCCGGCGTGGTCGTTGCTTCGGGGTGCCGCATCGCGCGTCCTCGACTCCCTCTCCGCTATGGGCAGTTTCGCCCCTGTTGTCGGAATGGCTTCCCGGGAGGACGGCGGCTGCAACACACGGTGAGGTATGAGGACGGTGAGGTGAGCGTGACCGAAGGCCCGTTCGGGGGTCGTCGAACGGGCCTTCGGTGGCTGGGCGATGCTGCGGTGAGTTCCGTCAGCACCAGGGGAGGGCGCGGTCGGGGCGGATGTAGTGGGCGGAGACGTAGCCCGCGTGGTGCGGCAGCCGGTACCAGACGCGGTTCCCGTGCACCGAGGAGCCGCGCGTCCTGCAGGTGAGGACCAGGACCCGGCCCGTCCGCCGGTGGCCGATCACCCGGTAGCCGGTGCCGGGACCGGAGCGGACGTTGAGCGGGGCGTGGCGGGTCGTGACCCGGCCGGTGAGGGGCCGGAAGTGACGGTAGGTCATCCACCGCGCCGCGAGCCGGTACTGCATCCGGGGCGCGGCGATGCGGTACGGCGCCGATGGCCCGACGAGGCGGTAGGCCGCCGTCTGCGGCAGGAAGCGGTGCGCCGCCCGCCGAGCCGTGAGGCGGTGGATCCGGTGTACTCGGCGGGCGTGGTGCGTGCGGAGGTGGGTGCGGTGGTGCCGGTGGGTGGTGCCGTACCTGCGGTGGTGGACGCGCCGGCCGGTGTGGTGCTGGGCGCGGTGGGCGGGGTGCTGGGTGGTGGCGCTGGGGACCGGGTGCGGGGTGGCGGCGCTCGCCGTGGTGACGCCGGCCGCCGTGGGCAGGAACGCGAGCACCGCGACCGTCGCCAGTAGTCCGCTCTTGAGAGTCCGTCGGATCATGGAAGCCTCCGCTGTCGTTCTCGTGACCACGAGCAGTGATCACGACAGTCAGGGTTTCCGTGACGAGCCGTCAGAACGCCGCTTCCGCGTCCCCCGGGACGACTGGGACGTCCCATGGGACGGGCGCCCGCAACCGGACCGGGCCCACCCGGTCCGCGGCGCGGAGACGTTCTGCCGTCCCCGGACGTCCTGGCACCCGTCCGGGTGACGTGTCCCGAGGGGAACCCGCGGCGTCCGCGGCGGTCAGAGCGTCTCGGCGAAGGTGATCGTCCGCTCCTTCAGCAGCGGGAACACCGTTCCCCGGATCAGCTCCGCGAAATGGTCCGTCTCCTTGTGCGCCTCGAAGCCGGCGCGGTCCGTGTAGCGCTCGTACAGCACGAAGGCCCCCGGCCGGTCGACGACCTCGTGCGCCTCGTAGGCGAGGTTCGCGCGCTCCGACGGGACCAGTTCACGCATCTTGCGCAGCGCGTCGCGCACGGTGTCCGCGTCGGCTGGGGCGCACTGGTACTGGGCGACGACGGCGAAGGCCATGGCATTCCTCCGGTGTTCCAAGGTGTTCCCGAGGGGATGGACTCGCCGATTCCAGCACGCTTGCGCCGGGGGGTGGCCCGTACGACACGCGACCAGGTCCGCGGACGGCCGACCGTCGAGGGCGGCCCGAGAGCCCGGCCGGGAACTTACTTGACTCACGCAACGAGCTGGTGAACTGACGGGTATGCCCACGGAACCGCTGTCCGACCTGCCCGTCGCCTCCCCAGAGGTCACCGAGATCGAGCGTGCCCTGACGCGCATCACCTACCTCGGCACCCGGGCCCGGCAGCACGAGCGGCTGATGGCGCTGGCCGGGGTGCCGCTGGACCGCGCCGCGGTGGCCCTGCTGCGGCAGATCGCCGACTCCGAGCCGCTGCGGCCGGGCGAGCTGGCGCAGCGCCTCGGTGTGGAGGCCTCCCATGTCACGCGGACCGTGCAGCAACTGCAGAAGGCCGGATACGTCATGCGCGCCCCGACCCCGCCGACCGGCGCGCCCAGCGCATCCAGCTGACCGGCGCGGGCCGGGAGGCCGTCGACCGGGTCCGCGAGGCCGGGGCCCGCGGCATGCAGCTCGCCCTCGCCGACTGGCGGCCCGAGGATCTGCGGCAGATGGCGGCCCTCTTCCACCGCATGGTCGACGACTTCCTCGCGTACACGACCGACGAGGACTCCGGCCGGGAGGCGGACGACACCGTCGCCACGGCCTGACGGGCGGCGTTCTGCGGCAACGGGCCACCCTTGCGCCTACCGTCCAGTAATATCCGGCGGCAGGTCATCAGAGGAGGAACCGTGCCCCGGTCCGAACGCTCACCCCTGCTGCTCGCCGGCCTGCTGGCCGCGGCAGGCGTCGCCCACTTCGCCGCCCCGCGACGGTTCGACGCCACCATTCCGCGCGCGCTGCCGGGCTCGCCCAGGGCATGGACGTACGGCAGCGGGGTCGCGGAGCTGGCCCTGGCGGCCGGGATCGCCGTGCCCCGCACCCGCACGGTCGCCGCGAAGGCGGCCGCGGCGTTCTTCGTCGGGGTGTTCCCGGCGAACGTGCAGATGGCCGTGGACTGGCGGCACCGGCCCGCACCGCTGCGTACGGCCGCCCTGGCGCGGCTGCCGCTGCAGGTGCCGCTGGTGCTGTGGGCCCGGGGAGTCGCCCGGAACGAGGAGGGACGGTCATGACGGAACGCATCGAGGTCGGGGACAAGGCCGAGGACTTCGCCCTGCCCGACGACACCGGCACCACCCGCCGGCTCACCGAACTGCTGGCCGACGGACCGGTGGTCCTCTTCTTCTACCCGGCCGCCCTCACCCCCGGCTGCACCGCGGAGGCCTGCCACTTCCGCGACCTCGCCGCCGAATTCGCCGCCGTCGGGGCCCGGCCGGTCGGCATCAGCGGCGACAGCGTCGACAAGCAGCAGGAGTTCGCCGGCCGGCACGGCCTCGGCATGCCGCTGCTCTCCGACGCCGACGGCACGGTCCGCGAGCGGTTCGGCGTCAAACGGGGCTTCTCCCTCGCGCCCACCAAGCGCGTCACCTTCGTGATCGCCCAGGACCGCACGGTGCTGGAGATCGTCCGCAGCGAACTGCGCATGAACACCCACGCCGACCGGGCCCTTGCCGCCCTGTACGCCCACCAGGGCTGAACGGCTCCCGTCCACAAGGGGGCCGGAACGCCCCGTGCTTGATGTGCCGGGACAATCGGAACATCCTTGAGCATATGAAGCATGGCGCCGCCGTGGCGGTCATCGACGCCCTGGGTACGGTGACCGGATGGAGCGAGGGTGCGCGGCGGCTCACGGGCCACCCGGCCGAGGACGTCGTGGGCCGGCCCGCGGCCGGGCTGCTCGCCGGGGACATCCCGGACGCCACGCTCGCCGCGCGGGCCGGCACCGTCGCGCTGCGCCACCGTGACGGCCACCGCGTCGACGTGGCCCTCACCGCCTGCCCCGTCGCCGGAGCCGACGGGGAGCCCACCGGGTTCGTCGTCACCGCCGGCCCGCCCGGCAGCGCCCTGGCCGCCGAGGCCTTCGAGCAGGCCTCCGTGTCCATGTCGGTCTTCGACCTGGAGCAGCGCTATCTGCGGGTCAACGACGCCGCCTGCAAGGTGATGGGCGTTTCCGAGGCCGCGCTCACCGGCCGGTTCTTCCCGGACACCGTGGAGGAAGCCGAATACAACGTGGGCTTCCTGCGCCACCTCCGGGAGGTCGCCGAGACCGGCCGACCCGTCCGCTACGAGAGCTTCGCCGGCGCCCCCGCACTGAACCGGGAACACCTGTGGAGCATCGAGATGTGGCCGCTGCGCGACGGCTCCGGCGAGCTGACCGGGGTCGCCATGGCGGCCCTCGACAGCAGCGAGCAGTACTGGGCCCGGCGCCGCCTGGCCCTGCTCAACGAGGCGTCGACCCGCATCGGCACCACCCTGGACGTGGTGCGCACCGTCGAGGAACTGATCGACGTCCTCGTCCCGCGCTACGCCGACTTCGCCGGCGTGGACCTGCTCGACTGGGTGCTCGGCGCGGACGAGCCGCCGATGCCCCCCGACGGCGGCGTCGTTCTGCACCGCGTCGCCCACGGCTCCACCCGCGAGGGCGACCCCGGTGCGGCCGTCCCCCTCGGCGAGGCCGACGTCTACCCGCCGCACTCCCCGCCCGCCCGCGCCCTGCGCGACGGCCGCGCGGTGCTCAGCCAGGCCGGGGAGCCCGAGTTCGTCGAGTGGCTCGCCGAGCGCAACGCGCGCTCGCCGCAGGGCCGCCCCCACCGGCAGGACGCCCACTCCCTGATCGCGGTGCCACTCCGGGCCCGCGGCACCACCCTGGGCGTCGCGGTGTGCGTCCGCATCGACCACCCGGACGCCTACGGCCCCGACGACGCCGTCTTCGCCGAGGAACTCGGCAGCCGCGCCGCCGTCTGCATCGACAACGCCCGCCGCTTCGCCCGCGAACGCTCCACCGCCCTCGCCCTCCAGCACAGCCTGCTGCCGTGCGGCCTGCCCCGACAGGCCGCGGTCGAGGTGGCCCACCGGTATCTGCCGTCCGGCTCCCTGGCCGGCATCGGCGGCGACTGGTTCGACGTCATCCCGCTCTCCGGCGGCCGGGTCGGCCTGGTCGTGGGCGACGTGGTCGGCCACGGCATCCAGTCCTCGGCCACCATGGGCCGGCTGCGGACGGCCGTGCGCACCCTCGCGGACGTCGACCTGCCGCCCGACGAACTCCTCACCCACCTCGACGACCTGGTCACCCACCTGGCCGCCGAGGACAGCCGCGAGGAGATCGCCGAACTCGGCGCCACCTGCCTGTACGCCGTGTACGACCCCGTCTCCCGGCGGCTCAGCCTCGCCGCCGCCGGCCACCCGGCCCCGGCCGTCGTCCTGCCGGGCGGCACCGCCGAGACCGTCGCCATGAGCGCCGGACCACCGCTCGGCGTCGGCGGCCTGCCGTTCGAGGCGACGGAGCTGCGCCTGCCCGAGGGCTCCGTCATCGCGCTCTACACCGACGGCCTGGTCGAGGACCGGGACCGGGAAGTCGGCGACGCCACCGAGGAACTACGCCGGGCCCTCAGCGTACCCACCCGCTCCCTCGAGGCCCTGTGCGACGACGTCCTGAAGGCCGTCCTGCCCGACCAGCCCGGCGACGACGTCGCCCTGCTGCTCGTGCGCACCCGCGCCCTCGGCGCCGACCGGGTCGCCACCTGGGACATCCCGCCCGACCCCGCCGAGGTCGGCGCCGCCCGCCAGGCCGTCGGCGAACGGCTGGCCGCCTGGGGGCTGGACGAGGCCGCCTTCGTCACCGAACTCGTCGTCAGCGAACTCGTCACCAACGCCATCCGTTACGGCGAACCGCCCATCCAGCTCCGGCTGATCCGCGACCGCGCGCTCATCTGCGAGGTCTCCGACGCCAGTTCCACCTCACCGCATCTGCGCCGGGCGCACGCCTACGACGAGGGCGGCCGCGGACTGCTGCTGGTCGCCCAGCTCACCCAGCGCTGGGGCAGCCGGCAGACGGGCCGGGGCAAGACGATCTGGGCCGAGCAGGCGCTGCCCGGCACCTGATCGGCTCCCGGCACCCGGTCACTGGAACGGGCAGCCCGGGTTCGGCGCGTCCTCCGAGAACGGGGCGCCGTGCGGCAGCACGTACAGCACATCGAGCACGAGCGGGGTGTCGCCGAGGTTCCGCCCGATGTGCACGTGGTCCGCACCGGCCGGCTCCTGGATCGTCGCGCCCCTCCGGTACACGCCGTCCGAGGCGCAGGCGGAGTCGAAGTGGCTGAGGGTGCCCTGCTTCACCACGCCGTACAGCGGGCCGTCGTGGTAGTGCCAGCCGGTGCTCTGGCCGGGCGGAATGGTGATCTCCCGCAGGGTGTAGTCGGTGTCGCCGACGGTGGTCCGGCTGATGATCCGGGCCGTCACACCCGGGCCCGGCGGGGTCGCCTGCGCGGTGCCGCAGGCCAGAACGGTGGCGACGGTCAGCGCGCCGGTGACGGCGGCACGGAGAGCGGTACGCATGCGGGGCCTTTCGGAGGCGAGCGGGGTGTCGCCGTGAACATAAAGGCACCACAGGGGAGTTGGGGGCGGAACCCGAAGATCCGTATGCGTACGTGACCGCGGGTCTCAGGCCGCCGCGTGCTCGCGGACCACGTCCCGTGGCCGTTTGTCCGCGCGCAGTCCCAGGTAGCGGGGATGCCGCAGCATCCCGTCCCGGGTCCACTCGGTGAAGGCGATCTGCGCGACCAGCTCCGGCTTCACCCAACGGGCGCGCACCTCGCGTACGGCACCGCCGAAGGGCGGGGTGTCCCGCCGCAGCCCGTCCAGCCGCTCACGCAGATCCAGCAGGGCGCGCCGGTCGAAACCGGTGCCGACCTTCCCGGCGTACCGCAGCCGGTCACCGTCGTAGAAGCCGAGCAGCAGCGCACCCAACCCGACGCGGCTGCCCGCCGGTTCGGTGAAGCCGACGATCACGAACTCCTGCCCCTGCGCGCACTTGAGCTTCAGCCAGTCCGGGGACCGGCGCGTCCGGTACGGCCCGTCGGCCCGCTTGGCGATCAGTCCCTCCCAGCCCCGGCCGCAGGCCTCGGCCAGCAACTCGGCGCCGCCCGCGTTGCGATGCGGGGTCAGCCGCAGCGGGGCCCGAAAGGACAGCGCCCGCCGCAGCAGCGACTTGCGGACGCGCAGGGGGAGTTGACGGGTGTCCGCGCCCTCCAGGCGCAGCAGGTCGAAGAGGTAGTACGTCACCGCGACCCCGGACGCCTCGATGTCCCGGCGCCGGGTCAGCCCCAACCGCCGCTGCAGCCGGGCGAAGTCGGTACGGCCGCCGCTGAACGCGACGACCTCGCCGTCCACCGTGAAGTCGGTGCACTCCTGCGCCGCGAGCGCCTCGACGATCTCCGGATAGGTGTCGTTCAGCCGCTGGCCCGTGCGCGAGAGCAGCCGTACCCGGTCGCCCTCACGCACCGCCAGCAGCCGGACGCCGTCCAGCTTCCGCTCGAACAGCCAGCCCTCGCCGAAGTCCCGCCGGTCGCTCAGCGTGGCCAGCATCGGTGCCGCGGCGAGTTCGGGGCCCGGCCGGGCCGGACGCAGCAGCTCCCGCCGGCCGGCAGCGCGTCCAGCAGGCCCGGCACCGCCCCTCACTCCTCGCCGTCGGCCGCGACCTGCGCGAGGGTGCGTCCGGTGCGCACCGAGCGGGCCCGCCGGGGATCGGGGGTGCCGTGCCCGGCCGACCGCGCCGGCCCCTTGCGCACCAGCAGCCAGGCCTCCTGTTCGCCCTGGTCTCCCCGGAAGCGGGTGAGGGCGTACTCGCCGCGCAGTTTGCTGCCGTGCAGCCGGAAGGTGGCGTGCCCGCGCTCCAGCGACTCCGCGAAGTCCACCGGGCGCCCCCTGTGGTCGTGGCTGAGCGGCTCGTACGTGCCGTTGTCCCAGACGATCACGGTCCCGCCGCCGTACTCGCCCTCCGGGATCACGCCCTCGAACTCCTCGTACTCCAGCGGATGGTCCTCGGTGGGCACGGCCATCCGCTTGTCCCCGGGATCCGTGGACGGGCCCTTCGGGACCGACCACGACTTCAGGACGTCGTCGACCTGGAGCCGGAAGTCGAAGTGCATCCGGCTGGCGTCGTGGATCTGCACCACGAAATGCGGCTCGTCACCCCCGGCACGGGGCTCCCGCCCCGACGGCTCGCGGGTCCGCTCGAAGTCACGCCTGCCGCGGTACGTCCGCAGCCGGTCCTCCGCTGCCACCTGCGGCTCCTTCCGTACGACCGTCTCACGGGCCCCGGGTACCCCGGACCGCGCCGTTCAGCCCGCGATGCCGTCCAGCTCGGCGACCGCGTCGTCCGGCAGCACCAGGGACGCGGCGGCGATGTTCTCCCGCAGGTGCTCGGGGGAGGAGGTGCCGGGGATGAGCGCGATGTTCGGCGACCGGCGCAGCAGCCAGGCCAGCGCCACCTGCTGCGGCGAGGCCTCCAGCCGGGCGGCGACCTTCGCCAGCGTGTCGGACTGCAGCGGGGTGAAGCCGCCGAGCGGGAAGTAGGGCACGAAGGCGATGTTCCCGGCCGCCGTGCGCTCCACGAGGGCGTCGTCCTGCCGGTTGGCCAGGTTGTACAGGTTCTGCACGGTCACCACGGGCGCGATCGCCAGCGCCTCGTCCAGCTGCGCCGCGGTCACCGTGCTCAGCCCCAGGTGCCGGACCAGCCCCCGCTCCCGCAGCTCGGCCAGCGCGCCGAACTGCTCGGCCAGGGAGTCGTCGTTCGGGGCGTCCACGTCACCCACGCGCAGATTGACGACGTCCAGCGACTCCACACCGAGGTTCCGCAGGTTGTCGTACACCTGCGCCTTCAGGTCCTCCGGGTGCCGGGACAGGATCCAGCTGCCGTCGGCTCCCCGCCGGGCGCCCACCTTGGTCACGATGTGCAGCTCCTCGGGGTAGGGGTGCAGGGCCTCCCGGATGAGCTCGTTGACGATCACGGGGCCGTAGAAGTCGGCGGTGTCGATGTGCGTGATGCCCGCCTCCACCACCGCACGGAGCACCGCCACCGCCCGGTCACGGTCCTTCGGCGGGCCGAAGACGTGCGGCCCGGCCAGCTGCATGGCGCCGTATCCGATCCGCGTCAGGGCCAGGCCGTCGGCCGGGGTGAGGGTGCCGCCGAGCTGTGCAGTCATGTCGTACCTCTCAGGGGGAAGCTCGAGATGTGCGGGCCACCGGTCCTGCCGGCGGCCCGCTCTCCACCCTGCGCCCGTCACGCCCGCCGTTGCAGTACCCCGGCGATCCTGGGAGTGACAGGGCCAGTCACCGCCGGCCCGGCCGCCGTACGGTGGGGCCATGGACCGAACGAATACGCTCGGCGAGTTCCTGCGCGCCCGCCGGGCGCTGGTACGGCCCGAGGACGTGGGGCTGCCCGGCGGCGGCCTGCGCCGGGTGCCGGGGCTGCGCCGCGAGGAGGTCGCGATGCTGGCCGGCATCAGCTCCGACTACTACCTGCGGCTCGAGCAGGGCCGCGACCGCAACCCGTCCGTGCAGGTCCTCGAGGCCATCGCCCGCGTCCTGCGGCTCGACGCCGACGCCACGGCCCACCTCGTGGGCCTCGTCCAGGACCGGACCGGCCCAGGAGCACGGTCCGGGCGCCGCACCCAGCAGGTCCCGGCGAGCCTGCTGCAGCTCATCGACGGCTGGCCGCGCAACCCCGCCTACGTCCAGAACCGCTACGCCGACTGCCTCGCCGCCAACCCCCTCGCGAGCGCGCTCACCCCGAACTACCGGCCCGGTGTCAACCTCCTGCGGGCCGTCTTCCTCGACCCGGCCGAGCGTGAGCTGCGCCGGGACTGGGAGGACCTCACCGAGGAGGGCGTGGCCGTACTGCGCTCCGAGGCGGGCGCGGACTCCGACGATCCACGGCTGCGGGACCTGGTCGGCGAGCTGTCCCTGCGCAGCGAACGCTTCCGCACCCTGTGGGCCCGGCACGAGGTACGGCCCCGCCGTGGCCGGGTGAGCCATCTGACCCACCCGCAGGTCGGCGACCTCGACCTGCGGTCGCACAAACTGTCCGTGGACGGCACCGACGGACTCACCCTCGTCGTCTTCCACGCCGAGCCCGGCAGCCGCAGCGCCGAACTGCTGGACATCCTGGGCAGCCTCGCCGCGCCGACCGGTGACGGCGCCCGGCCCGGCAGTGCGCGGGAGCGGATCGAGGAGCAGTAGGGCCCGGCCCGGTTCAGAACTCCTCGTGCTTGTCGGGATCGCCGCCCAGTCGGCGCGGGGCGTGGTGGGAGATCGCCGCCAGCTGGCCGGAGTCCAGCTCGAAGCCGAAGACGTCCAGGTTGGCGCGTTGCCGGCCCGGGTCGGCCGACTTCGGGATGGGCAGCGCGCCGACCTGGAGGTGCCAGCGCAGCAGCACCTGTGCCGGGGTCACCCCGTGCGCCGCGGCGACCTCGGCGACCGCGGGATCGTTCAGCAGAGCGCTGCCCCGGCCCAGCGGGCTCCAGCTCTCGGTGACGATGCCCTTGTCCGCGTGGAAGGCGCGCAGCTCCTCCTGCGGGAACATCGGGTGCAGCTCGATCTGGTTCACCGAGGGCAGCACCCCGGTCTCCTTCTCCAGCCGCGTGATGTGCTCGGGGGTGAAGTTGGAGACGCCGATCGAGTGGACCAGCCCGTCCTCGCGCAGCTCGAGCATCGCCTTCCAGGAGTCGACGTACCTGCCCACCCGGGGGTTGGGCCAGTGGATCAGATACAGGTCCACGTACTCCAGGCCGAGCCGCCGCCGGGACTCCTCGAAGGAGGCGAGGGTCTCGTCGTAGCCGTGGTGGCGGCCGGGCAGCTTGGTGGTCACCACCACCTCCTCGCGGGGGACGCCGCTGCCCGCTATGCCCCGCCCGACCCCGGTCTCGTTGCGGTAGTTCGTCGCGGTGTCCACGAGCCGGTAGCCCAGGTCGAGCGCGGAGCGTACGGCCCGCTCGGCCGCCGCGTCGTCCAGCGGCCAGGTACCGAGGCCGATGGCGGGGATCGTCGTACCGTCGTTGAGCGTGTGCGTCGGAATGCCGTTCACGATGGGACCCTCCGTCGACTGTGTCGTCCCTCCAGCCTCACGGATGGGGTGAGCGGTGATCAACCGGACGGATGGGGAGAGGACGGGGGACGGCATGGGCGGCGGCGCGGCCACCGGCCCGACCCGGTCGCCCGCGGCCTGCGCGCCGCCGTACGGCCGTGCCCCCTCCCACGTCGAGCAGGAAGCCCCGTCCCACAGGGACCTCACCAGCACAGGCAGCCCGTTCGCCGTGTGAGGGCCGGGATGTCACGATCTTCGGTGGAGCCGGTTCGGACGAGCACGGGAGCGCGCATGTCGACGCACAGGGCCACCGCGGACCAGACGGAACGGGTCGAGGGCGCGGAGGCGAAGGTCCCAGGCGTTCGGGTGAAGCCGGTCGCCGGGCACATCGGCGCCGAGATCACCGGCGTCGACCTCGCCGGGCCGCTGCACACCGCCCTGGTGGCCCTGATCCGGCAGGCCGTGCTGCGCTGGAAGGTGGTCTTCTTCCGCGGGCAGGAACTGGACCACGCCGGGCAGGTCGCCTTCGCCCGCCGCTTCGGTGAGCCGGTCGTGCTGCCGCGTCGCGGTCCGCACTCGCCGCCGGACTTCCCGGAGGTCGAGACGACGGCCGACCGGCTGGAACTGGCCGGACGCTACGGCATGGAGCACGACGAGTGGCTGCACCGCCGCCGGCACACCCTGCTGCGCGGCTGGCACTGCGACTACGGGACGCGTATCGACCCGCCGGCCGCGACCATCCTGCGCGCCGAGACCGTCCCGCCCTACGGCGGCGACACCACCTGGGCCAACCTGGCCGCCGCCTACGCCGGCCTGTCGGCGCCGGTGCGGGCCTTCGTGGACGGCCTGCGCGCCGAGCACCGGCTCGGCGTGGGCTACCAGCCCCGGCCCGGAGACGACGCCTATGTCCGTCACCTCCTGGACCACCAGGTCGTCTCCGAACACCCCCTGGTGCGGGTGCACCCGGAGACGGGGGAGCGGGTGCTGTTCGTCAACGGCTACTACGTGGAGGAGATCGTCGGCCTCTCCCGTCCGGAGAGCACGGCGATCCTGGACATGCTGGTGGAGCAAGCGGTCCGCCCCGAGTACACCGTCCGCTTCCGCTGGGAGCCGGGCAGTGTCGCGTTCTGGGACAACCGGGCCACCATCCACCTCGCCCCCAGCGACAACGCCCACCTGGGCTTTCCCCGGATCATGCACCGGGTGATGCTCGCGGGGGACGTGCCGGTGGGGGTGGACGGCAAGCCCTCGGAGGCGGTGGTGGGCACGGAGCCGGGCCGCTGGTGAACGAGCAGGAGTGGCGCCAGTGGTCAGGGCAGCACGAGGTGCCCGGCGGCGGACCCTTGGACGGGCACCAGGAGCCGCCGGCCGGCGGCCCGTCGGCAGGCGGGGCCGCAGAGACGCCCGGTGCCGAGACCGACGGCCGGCCCGCCGCCACCGCACTGCCGGGCCTGTCAGACGTCCCGGCATCGGAGGCCGGCGGTCAGGCCGCCGGCCGCCACCCCAGCGCCGGGCCCAGCTTCGTCGCCATGTCCGTCAGGATCTGTACGTAGTCCTCGTGCTCGAAGGTGAACGGCAGCGCGAACGCCACCTCGTCCACCTCCCGGAACGCGGCGTGCGCGAGCAGCCGTTCGGCGATCTCCTCGGAGGTGCCGACCAGGTCCGGAGCGAACAGCAGCCGCCCCGGTCCCTGCGGGGAGGCCGTGCGCGGCAGCCGCTTCGCCGCGTACGCCTCGTACGTGGCGCGCTGCTCCGGGCTCGCGGAGTCGGTGGGTATCACGACCAGGCCGTGCGAGACCCGGGCCGCCTCGCCGTCGGGGTGATGGGCGCGGAACTCCCGGACGAGGGAGAGCTGGATCTCGGCGAAGTCCCATGGCCCGTCCGGCTGTTCCGCCTTGACCACGCTGCTGGTCAGGAAGTTCATCCCGTGCTCGCCCGCCCACCGCGCCGAGCGCAGGCTGCCGCCGCCGTACCACATCCGCCGGCCGAGCCCCGGGGAGTGCGGCTGGACCACATCGCTGAACACCTCGAACCCCTCGACCCCGGCGAAGTCGCTCGCGGGCTTGCCCCGCACCAGGTCCAGCAGCCGCCGCACCCGCTCGTAGCCAAAGTCCTCGGCGTCGGCCGTGTCCGGGTACAGGGCGTCCTTGACCCGCTCGAAGTGCATCGGCGGGCCCACGCTGACGCCCGGGTTCAGCCGGCCCCCGGACAGGACGTCCACCGTCGCCAGGTCCTCGGCGAGACGCAGCGGGTTCTCCCAGCCGAGCGGCGTCACCGCGGTGCCCAGCTCGATGCGGCGGGTGCGCTGGGAGGCGGCGGCGAGGACGGCGACCGGGGAGGAGATGCCGTACTGCAGATGGCGGTGGCGCAGCCAGGCGCTGTCGAAGCCGAGCCGCTCGCCCAGCTCGATGATCTCCAGCGTGGACTCGTGGCCCCGGGCCGGATCCGCCGGGTCGAACAGGCCGATGGTGAGGAAGCCGAGCTTGCGCAGTGGGCGGGCGGTGGGCGGCACGGGCTCCTCCAGCGGTCGCAAGGCGCTTCGCCCTACGATTCTGGCAGGCGAGTGTGACAACCGTGTGATCACTTCAGCGGGATGACGATCTCGTCCTCGACCGGCGGATCGACCTCCTGCGCCCGGTTGCCGGTCGCGGCGAAACAGCGCAGCCGGACGGCCTCCGGAGCGACGTCCAGACGCAGGAAGCACTTGAAGAACGGCGGGCTGTAGGTGGCCGAGCCGGGCGAGAACAGCTGGGTGTAGACCTTGCGCACGGGCAGCCGGAACCGGGAGGTGCGGTCCGGGCGGCCGCCGGTGCCGAGGAGGCTCGCGACCAGCCGGGTGCGCCGGGTGATCCGGGCCCCGGGGTCGGGCTTGCGGCCCGGCTCGATGCCGAGGCGCTCGGCGACGACCGCCGTGGCCTCCGCCTCGGACAGGGTGAAGAAGCGGCGCAGCCGCAGCCGTCGGCCGTACAGGCGGCTGTAGAAGGCCAGGGAGTCGCCGCGCAGCGGATAGCAGCGGAAGTCCCGCTCGGTGACACCCGCGACCGAGATCCGCGGGATGGTGTGCGTGGCGTGCATGAACGCCCCGCCGCCGCCCGCGACCACGTACTGGACGGTCCGGCCGTCCACGTCGACCGGATAGCGCTGGTAGTTGTGGATGTCGCCGCCGATCGCGGCCACATAGTGGTGCTCCGGGTCCCGGACGATGTCGTCCACCGTCCCTCCGCCCTCGATCGCGCACGGGTGGTGCTCACCGTCGACGTACAGCGGTGACCCGGTGATGAGGATCTTCGGCCGCGGTCCCCGGGAGACCTCGCGCAGCCAGGCGCCCTGTTCGGCGTCGATCGTGCCGAGCAACCCGGTGTCTATGCCGACGATCCGCACCGGACCCGCGTCGATCGCCCAGTACGGCCCCGGCTGTACGGCCTGCTGGCCGGGCGCGGACCGCAACTTCCGGGCGGCGGCGAGCCGTTGCTCGTCGGCCGGCCGGGCCCGGTGCCACAGCAGGGCCCGCCACCAGGCTCGGCTGAGCGGGCGCGGCCGGGGCTCGGGGTCGAGCGGCGGGGTGTCGGCGCAGAAGACGCGCATGAAGGCGCCGAGGTCTTCGTACCAGTCGTGGTTGCCCGGTATCGCGTAGATCGGGGCCGGATAGTCCCGGTAGGGCCGGAAGAACTTGTTGGCGTAGTCGTCGGTGTTGCCCACCGGATAGATCACATCGCTCGCGATCACCGCGAAGTCGGTGTCCTCACCGGCCTTCAGGAACCCCGGCACGACGGCGTATTGGGGATCGTCGCCCTCCCCGGTGTCCCCGATGACCATGAAGGAGAACCAGTCACCGGTCTCCCGCTCGATCACCTTGCCGGCGGGCGCCCCGGCCGCCTCCCGGCGCGCAACCCAGCGGCTGCGGGTACGGCCGGTCGGGTCGCCGAACCAGGACGCCAGCACGCCGTTGCGGGCGGACCACAGGGTCCGTGGATTCAGCCACGACAGCTTCTCGACGTGGTCCGGCATCAGCTGTTTGTAGGTACCGGGCTCGGCGGAGCCCCAGCCGGCGCCCTGGGCGGTATCACGCGAGGAGTCAGACACGCCGTGCACAGTAACAACGCACCGATCACAGGAGGTTGGCGGGGCCTCGGCCGGTACGCTGGGAGGCCGCTGAGCGAGAGGGGCAGGCAGACCAGTGGAACTCGCCTTCGCCGGACGGGTCGTGGAGTGGCGGGGGCCGGCGCCGTACTACTTCGTCGCCGTGCCGGACGCGGAGTGCGCCGACATCCGTGACGTGGCCGCGCTGGCCAGTTACGGCTGGGGCGTGATCCCGGTCGAGGCCAGAATCGGCGGCACGGACTTCACCACGTCCCTCTTCCCCAGGGACGGCGGGTACCTCCTGCCGCTCAAGAGCGCCGTGCGCAGGCCGGAGGGGCTCGCGCCGGGTGACGAGGTGACCGTCGCGATGACGGTACGGCTGTGAGGCCCGAGGCGAACCCGGGACGCGTGAACAGAGCGGGCCGTCGCTACTCGTAGCCGGGTGCGCTGTCGAGGCGGATCCGGTGCGGCTGCTCGTTGCCGTGCGCAGGCCGCGCGGGATCGAGGGGTGTGCCACCGACGAGGCCACCGAGGCGGTCGCCTTCGCGCTGGGCGGTGCGCTGTGGACCGTGCCGATGCGCGGCGGCGACCCCCGCGGCTGCCGGCCACACGTCCCGCCGCCGATCCGCGCCCCGATCCCTCCGGCCGTCGTATCGCCTACGTCTGCCGACGCCGCGCTTCCCGGCGGGCCGCGCGGTCACTGATGGGCGCCCGACGGCACCGCCCCGCTGCGCGCCCGGACGGATCGCGGTCGCGTGCGGCGCTGTACCGCACGACCCGGCCACGCCGGACAGCCCGCCCGAGGTCCGTCGCCACACCTCCGGCGGCGCCCCGAACCCCGACGTCACCCTCTGGCCGGCCCCGGTCGAGCCCAACGGCCGGCTCACGCCCGTCCGTTGGGAGGGCACCCGGCACCTCACGGCCGACGGCGAACCGATCACGCCGCCGGGACGCCAGCTGTGTGCCGTCCCCGGCGTCGACGGGGACGAGGTGCTGTTCACCGCGTCCGACGAGCCCACCGCGGTCGGACCGTGGTCCCGGCGGCCGGGGACCGAACCGCGCCGCCGGAGCACGGGCCCGGTCCTGCACGGGGGTGTGCTGCGCGGCGGCACCCTCGTCCGTACCACCCCACCGGCACCGGCGGCCCGCGCCCGCGTACCGAGGTGCTGCGCACCGGCCGGAGGCCCTCCACCTGCCCTCCTGGCACCGGGACGACGGCCCGCTTCCGGTGCTGCGCGACCCCTGCGGCGGCTCGGGCGGTCAGTGCGTAATCGCGGCCACGACGGGAAGACGCTGGTGTCGCAGTGGTTCGCCGAGCAGGGCTTCGCGGTGCTGGTGACCGACGGCCGGGGCACCCCGGCGCGCGGACACACCGGCGCCACCGGCACCGCGGCCTTCGCCTGGGCGGTCAACCCCAGTGGCGGCGGGGGTTGCACCTCGACCCAGTTGCTGAACAACCCCGGCTCCGAGTCCGGCGGCACCGGCTGGAGCGCGACCAGCGGCGTCGTCACCAACGACACC
This sequence comes from Streptomyces sp. NPDC001093, assembly GCF_040298985.1. Lineage (NCBI taxonomy): Bacteria > Bacillati > Actinomycetota > Actinomycetes > Kitasatosporales > Streptomycetaceae > Streptomyces > Streptomyces sp. NPDC001093. The sequence continues at coordinate 16,269 of NZ_JBEPBF010000113.1, forward strand.
GGTGAGGGGGCCCACGGCGGCGGCTTGTACAAGGCCTGGCTCGACGGCTCCGGCACCACCCACACCGACACGCTGTCCCAGTCGGTGACGATCCCCGCGGGCTGCAAGGCGACCCTGACCTTCTACCTGCACATCGACACCTCGGAGACCACCAGCAGCACTCAGTACGACAAGCTGACGGTGACCGCGGGTTCGAAGACCCTCGCGACCTACTCGAACCTCAACGCGGCCTCCGGCTACGGCCAGAAGACCTTCGACCTGTCCTCGCTGGCGGGCCAGACGGTCACCCTGAAGTTCAACGGCGTGGAGGACTCCTCGCTGCAGACCAGCTTCGTCGTGGACGACACCGCCCTGACGACCGGCTGAGTCACCCGTCGCGGCCCCGCACCCGAGTGGTGCGGGGCCGTGGCACGTCAGCTCAGCGGATCCAGCGTCAGATACGCCTGCTGCGGGCTGCCGTCGTGGACCAGGGACTCCTGGTTGCCGACGTCGTCGAAGGCGAAGGCATAGGCCTTGCCGTCGGCCATCTGCGCATGCACCGCACGCGCGTACTGGTTCGTCACCGCGTCCTGGTAGAAGGCGGCCGTCGAGGTGTCCGGCTGGTTCGGGTTGACCAGCAGGGTCGAGCGGTTGAAACCGGCGCACAGGGTACGGGAGATGGGGCCCCGCACATTGTCGTTGGGCGCGTCGAGCAGCTTGTGGCAGCCGAAGACGCTGTCCGCGTCCGGCTTCCGGAAGCTGGTGACCACCGCACCGGAGGCGTTGGTGAAGTTCATGACGTCGCCCGAGACCCGGCCGTAGTACTTGGTGCCCGGCTGGTCGGCGAACGGCGTGACGGTCAGCGTCGACGTCGTGTACTTCTGCCAGACCCGGTTGACGTAGTCGTCCATCACGCTCGCCGGCAGGGCCCCGGTCTCCACGCCGTACAGCGGCGACAGAGCGCGCAGCACCGTGCCGTCGGAGCGGGTCTGGATCAGCCCGGACCAGCCGCCCGACCGGCTGCGCAGCGCGTCGAAGAAGCCGGTGTAGCCACCGGACTTCAGGTGCCCGGTGGAGCTCACGCTGCCGTCGGAACGCTGTACACCGACCGCGTACGGCGCCGAGAACATGTCCACCTGGGTGCTGTTCAGCCACAGCCCGGAGTCGTTGAGGGTGTACTCGGACCAGTTGAACAGGATGTTCCGGTTGGGGTCGGACGGGTTCTGCACGGCCGGCTGCACCAGGCCGCCGGTGGTCAGCCGGAAGTCGAGCTTCTGGCCGTAGGAGAAGTAGATCCGGCCGGAGAACTTCGGTATCCGGATGGTCGTGGACTGTCCGGGGGCCGGGCCGGCGATCGCCGCGTCCGGGGCGGGTGTCGGCGGGTTGCCGCCCGCCGGCCAGGCGTGGAAGCCTCCGTTCGCGTCGGCCCAGCCCTGCTGTCCGGAGGACAGCTGGGTGCCGAGGTCGTAGACGTAGACCGGTGCGGAGCGGCCCGAGTTGTTGGTGATCTTCAGCGGGACGGTGTCCGGCACCGCGGCACCGGCGTGGTCCGGGGCGCCGAGGGCGAGCACCCCGCCGACCAGGGCCGCGGCGGCGGCCAGGGGCAGCGCGGGGCGGGTGAGTTGATGCGGCACTCTCTTGCCTCCGTGTGGGGTCGGGGTCGTACGGACATTGGTCCGTACCTGTTCTGAGAGCGCTCTCAGACTCGTACCAGGGCGCGTGCATGTCAATACAAACGGCGGACCGGCCTACCGCGCCCGTGCCGGGCGCCGGGCAGGCCTTCCCGGTCTGCCGGACCCCGGCCACCGGGAGCGTCACGCCCTCACTCGAAGCGGCTGGTGTCCCCTGCGCCCCGCCGTACGATCTCCGCCTCCCCGCTGGAGAAGTCCACGACCGTCGTCGGCTCGGTGCCGCAGTCGCCCGAGTCGACCACCGCGTCCACCGCGTGGTCGAGCCGGTCCTTGATCTCCCAGCCCTGCGTCAGCGGCTCCTTCTCGTCCGGCAGCAGCAGCGTGCTGGACAGCAGCGGCTCGCCCAGCTCCGCCAGCAGCGCCTGGGTGACCACATGGTCGGGGATGCGCACGCCCACGGTCTTCTTCCTCGGGTGCAGCAGCTTGCGCGGCACCTCGCGCGTGGCCGGGAGGATGAAGGTGTAGCTGCCGGGCGTGGACGCCTTCACGGCCCGGAAGACGTCGTTGTCCACCCGCACGAACTGGCCGAGCTGCGCGAAGTCCCGGCACATCAGGGTGAAGTGATGCCGTTCGTCCAGATGACGGATGGAGCGGATCCGGTCCATGCCGTCCCGGCTGCCCAGCCGGCAGCCCAGTGCGTAACACGAGTCGGTCGGGTATGCGATGAGTGCTTCCGAACGCACCGCGTCGGCGATCTGGGCGATGCTGCGCGGCTGCGGGTTCTCGGGGTGCACGTCGAAGTACTTCGCCATTCACCGAGCCTAATGCGCCGGCGGCCGGTCGGCGCGCACCGTCGGCTCGCGGGCGAGATCGTTGTGTAGTTCGCGGATTCCGGGGCATGCGAGCCATGAGCAGTCCGAGGCATCCCCCCCGCCCCGGACCGCGACATCTCCGCCGGCGTCCCATCCCCCCCGGGCCGCCGGCGGAGCCGTGTCCGGCGCGGGAGCACCGGCGCCTCCGGTAACGTACGGATGCGTAAGCCCAGGTCAACACGGAGGTGAGGAGAGCAGAACGTGGCCGTCCGACCGGACGAGGGCCCCGCGTTCCCGCAGCCGTACGGCGCGGACAGTGGCTGGGCGCAGGAGCTGCTGGACCAGCTGCGGCCCGCCGGACGCGATCCGCGCCGGCTCGTCGACTGGCTCGCCCGGACCGTGCGGGCCTCGGTGTGCCTCCAGGACGGCAGCGGTGGCCTGCTCGCCGGCGAGCGCCTGTCGCTCGACCCCGCCGTGCTCGCCGACATCCTCGCCGGCCGGGTCTGCGCCGCGTCCCTCGACGACGGGGCACGGCATGTGCGGCTGGTCGGCATACGCCATCCGGGGCCCGGCCCCGCGGCGGGGGCCGTCCTGGCCGTGGCCCGCCCGGAGCCCTTCGACCGGCGCACCACCGAGATCCTCGGCCACACCGTCGGCGTACTGGAACTCCTGCTCAGGGAACGGGAGTCGGCCGAGTCCGGGCGGCGGCTGCGGCGAGCCACGGCCGATCTGCGGCTGGCGATCCTGCAACTGCTCATGGTGGAGGACACCGTCTCCGCCCGCCGGGTCGCCGCCGGGCTGTGGCCGGGCCTGCTGGAACAGGACACCGCCCGGGTCTACGTCCTCGAGGGCACCGCCGTGGAACGCGACCGGCTCGCCGACGCGTGCGTGGACGCCACCGAGGGCCGGGCGCTGGTCGTGCGCTGCCCCGCGGTGGACGAACACGTCATCGTCGTCGGCCCGTCCGCCGAGGTGGGGGAGCGGCTGCGGTCCCTCGTCGCCGACCGGCGCGGCACCTTCCTCGGCGGCAGCCCCCGGCAGGGCCTCGCCCTGACCGCCACCGCCTACGGGCAGGCCGTCACCGCCCTCGCCGTGGCCCGCTTCCGGTCCGACCGGTACGCCGTCTACGCCGCCCGCACCCGCCCCGCACAGCTCATGGACCCCACGGCGCTGCGGGCCTGGGCCGCCGCCGTACTGCGCCCGCTCGACCCGCTGCCGCACCACGTGCGCGCCGAACTGCTCGCCACCACGCGGCTGGGCCTGGAGTTCACCGCCGTGAACGCGGCCAAGGTGCTCGGCGTCAGCCGCAACACCGTCCGCGCCCGGATGGACCGGGTCGCCGCGCTGCTCGGCGCCGACCTCTCCCGGCTGCCCGTCCGGGCCGTGGTCCACGCCGCCCTCAACACCGAGGCGGCACACGGTCCGTACGACCCCTCCGGCGGCGCACCCGGTCCGACGGCGCGGACCCGGCTCACCGAGCTGCTCGGCACGAGCGCGCTGCGGTCCTGGGCGGAGGGGCTGCTCGGCCGCCTCGACGAGGACGGCCGGGACCTGCGCGGCACCCTGCGCGCCTGGACCGGCGCCGACGCGCACGCCGAACGCGCCGCCCATGTGCTCGGCGTACACGCCCAGACCGTGCGCGAACACGTCCGGGCCGCCGAACCCGTCCTGGAACGCCGGCTGACGGCAGGCGGCACCGACCTGTACGAGGTCGTCCTCGCCCAGCTCGTCACCGGTGAGCTGTCCGTGCCCGACCTCGGTGTACCCGGTCCCGGCGGGCCGAACCCGGACCAACCGGACTCGTCTGTGCACCGGTGAGTCCCGTGCGGGCCCTGCCGGGCACGCGTGCACTACCCCGTGTCCGGCAGGGCGCGTACCTTTTCCGCAGTCCGCGGGGCACGACCGGAACGGGGGACCGGTCGCGGCCCCGCGTACGGCTCCGGCGCCCGAACCGGACCGTGTCTCCTGCGGGCGATGCCCGCGGCGCGTGCCGCCTCAACCGGTGTGCGTGACCGGCAGATTGTAGACGTGCGCCGGGGAGATGATCTTCGTGATCGCTTCGACCAGGACGGTGCTCGGCTCCTGGGACCGGTAGCCGGTGTCGGTGTTCAGGAGTGCGACCAGTGTCGTCCGGGTCGACGGCAGGTAGACGGCCACCGTCTCGTACCCCGGCAGGGAGCCGTTGTGGCCGATCCATCCCTGCACGTCGAAGATGCCCAGGCCGTATCCGGCGCCCTTCGTCGCGCCCGCCGGCGGTGTGGTCAGCCGCTGCTGCTGCGTCGCGGTACTGACCATGCGCGTGCCGTCCGGGAACCGGCCCCTGGCGACCGTGGGCGCCCAGGTGCGCAGGTCCCGCAGGGTCGAGATCATCGCGCCGGCGGCCCAGCCCCAGGACGGGTTCCAGTCGGCCGCGTCGGCTTCCCTGCCGTTCGCCGTCTGCCGGGTGTAGCCCTGCGCGTGCGGGGCGGGGAACTCGCCGCCGGCCGGGAAGAGCGTGTGCTGCATGCCTGCCGGAGCGAGAACGTGCTGCCTGATGTAGTCCCCGAGGTGCTGCCCGCTCTCCTTCTCCACCACCAGACCGAGCAGGATCAGGTTGGTGTTGCAGTAGGAGAACTTCCGCCCCGACTGGAACAGCACCGGATGCCTGAAGGAGTAGGCGAGCAACTGCCGGGGCGTGAAGGGCCGTTGCGGATCCGAGGTGAGCGCCTTGTCGAAACCCGGATCCTCGGAGTAGTTGAACAGTCCGCTGCGCATGCCGGCCAGCTGACGCAATGTGATCCGGTCGCCGTTGGGCACACCGTCGATGTACGTGCCGATCGGATCGTCCAGACCCACCTTCTTCCGGTCCACCAGCTGCAGCAGCGCTGTCACGGTGAACGTCTTGGTCTCGCTGCCGATCCGCATGTAGAGGTCCGGCGCCATCCTCTGGCCGGTGCTCTTGTCGGCCACCCCGAAGGAGCGGACGTAACTGGGCTGTCCCGGCGTCCAGATGCCGACGGTCACGCCGGGGATGTTCGCCTCGCGCATCACCCTGCCCACGGCGGCGTCCAGTCGGCGTGCCACTGCGGGGGTGAGGTCACGGACGGCCCCTGCCGAGGGGGCCGGGCCGGGCGTGTCGGTGGAGAGGGCGGCCGGCGCCGAGGCCGGGAACGCCCGTACGGGCGCGGCGGCGACCGGTGCCGACAGCGTCGCCACCGTGACGGCGACCGCGGCCCCCCTCAGCAGGCGTGCGGACGTACGCGGCATGGGCTGACTCCAGGCACGAGAGGGGTCACCGTGCGATGAGCGGGACGCCGAAGCCCTGGCTCTCCCAGCATAGGAGCGCCCTCTCCGCCCCGCCCGCCGGGCGAAGGGGCGGCCGCCCCGCTCGCCGCCTGCCGACGGGATGCTTGTCCGACGGGAGGCAGGCCTCGCGGCGGAATGCTTGTCCGACAGGCGGAAGACCTCGTTCGAGCGACGGCCTCACCCGAGCCGGTGAGCCTGCGCGGCGGGCCGTACCGGCAGCGCACCACGGGCGTTGCCCCGGCATGAACCGCTTGGACCCGGCACACCTCTTGGACCGGCTGGACCGGATCGAACGGCGGGACCGCAGGCGCCGGGCGGGCCGGCCGCCACGGGCGGACCAAGCCCCGGAGCCGATCTACGCCGGCCTCGTCGCGGAATGGCGCGCGCAGGGACGCACGGTGCCCGCGGACCCCGACGCGCTGTCGGCCGTACTCCCCGGGGCCGGCCCGGGTGCGCGACCTGCGCCCGAGCGCGCCTGAACCGTCACTGCCCGCGCAGCGGCGAGAGGACGGCGAGGGTGCCGTTGGCCTGCCGCAGCGCCTCCTCCAGGTCGCCGGGCGAGTGGAGCGCGCCGGAGCCGTCCGGCGGTACGAGCCATTCCAGGAAACGCGCGGGCCGGTACGGCGGCGGTACGGCGACCCAGGCGCCCTTGGTCGCGTACCGCAGACCGGCTCCCACCCAGCCCCCGGAGGGGTCCGGCGGCAGGAAGAACCCGACCCGGCCCGCCGCCGTGTCGACCAGTGTCGGCCCCGGCACGGGCAGCCCGGGCCGCCACAGCTGGTCGAGGGTGAGCAGGCCCAGCCGCTCCGGGACGCTCAGCACGTCCCAGAAACGGCCCGCCTCCAGCAGTGCGACGCCCTCGCCGTGATCCCACTCCCATTTGCAGGAGCGCGGGTCCGCCGCCGCGGCGGCCAGCCATTCCACGCCACGCATCCACATCGTGTTCGTCATGCACTGCTCCGGGTGTCCTCGTCCGCCTGCCCTCGGCATATGCATGCTCGTAGATATTTCTACGTGGCGGAAGGGGTGGCGCGGCCTGGCGTTTGTACGGGGATGTTCGAACTCCGGCTATGGGTTCGTCAGTTGGAGGAGGGGGATGCGTCACCCGCGCGGGGGGTCGTGTTACGGGCGGGCGCTTGATTCAGTCGTGCTGACGATCGAATCGTGTGTCCAGTGTTGAGCACATTGCTGTTTCAGTCGTATGGTCACGTCATTCGTCACCGTCTCCAGTGAGGTACTCCATGGACCGCACGCGCCTGCACGCCCTCCTGGCCCGCGAGAGCGCCGAGGCCGAGCGCCTGGGCCCGCGCTCCCGTGCGGCCTACGCGGGCGCCGACCACCTCTTCGGCCGGGTGCCGATGACCTGGATGAACAAGACGGCCGGTGCCTTTCCCCGCTATCTGGCCGGTGCGCGCGGCGCCCGGGTCACCGATGTGGACGGGCACGAGTACATCGACTTCTGCCTCGGCGACACCGGCGCGATGGCCGGCCACTCACCCGCCCCGGTCACCGAGGCCGTACAGCGCCGGTTCGCCGAGCTGGGCGGGGCCACGGCGATGCTGCCGACGGAGGACGCGGAGTGGGTCGGCGCCGAGCTGACCCGCCGGTTCGCTCTGGCGCGCTGGAGCTTCTCGCTCACCGCGACCGACGCCAACCGCTGGGCGATCCGGCTCGCCCGGGCCGTCACCGGGCGCCCCAAGATCCTCGTGAACAGCTACTGCTACCACGGCAGCGTCGACGAGTCCCTGATCGTCGTCGGCCCGGACGCCACGGGCACCGCTCGCCCCGGCAACGTCGGCGCCCCGTGCGAGGTGACGCTGACCAGCCGGGTGGCGGAGTTCAACGACCTCGTCGGCCTGGAGCGCGAACTGGCCCATGGCGACGTCGCCGCCGTCCTGATGGAGCCCGCTCTCACCAACATCGGCATCGTTCTGCCCGAGCCCGGCTTCCTCGCCGGCGTACGCGAGCTGACCAGGCGGTACGGCAGCCTGCTGATCAACGACGAGACCCACACCTTCTCCGCCGGACCCGGCGGCTGCACCGCGGCATGGGACCTGGAACCCGATCTGCTGACCATCGGCAAGGCCATCGGCGGCGGCATCCCGGCCGGCGCCTACGGGCTGTCCGCCGAACTCGCCGAGCGGCTGCTGGCCCGCACCGACCTGGACCTCGTCGACATGGGCGGCGTCGGCGGCACCCTCGCCGGCAACGCGCTGTCGGTCGCCGCGATGCGGGCCACCCTCGAACACGTCCTCACCGACGAGGCGTTCGCCCGGATGGCCAAGCTCTCCGAGCGCTTCGAGGCGGGTGTCCGGGCAGGCGTCGCGACCCACCGGCTGCCGTGGTCCGTGAGCCGGCTCGGCGCCCGCACCGAGTACCGTTTCACCAGCCCGGCACCGCGCACCGGCAGCGAGTCCGCGGCCGTCTCCGACCCGGAGCTGGAGGACTTCCTGCACCTCTACCTCGCCAACCGGGGCATCCTGCTGACCCCGTTCCACAACATGGCGCTCATGTGCCCGGACACCACCGAGCAGGACGTCGACACCCACACCGAGCTCTTCGCCGCCGCCCTCGCCGAACTGGCGGGCTGAGAGCCGCGGCCGGACCGCACTGAAAGGACACGCGTGGACGAGATCGACCGGGCCATCCTGCGCGAGCTGCAGACCGACGGCCGTATCGCCTACGCCGACCTCGGCCCGAAGGTCGGCCTGTCCGCCTCGGCGGCGCGGCAGCGGCTGCAGCGCCTGCTGGACTCCAAGGCCGTCCAGGTGGTCGGGGTCACCGACCCGATGGCCATGGGCGGACAGGCCATGGCCCTGCTCGGCATCGGCGTCGACGGCGACCCCCGCGCCGTCGCCGACGCCCTCGCCGAACGCCCGGAGGTCGTCTACTCGGTGCTGACCTCGGGTGGATTCGATCTGTTCGCCGAGGTGGTCGCCCCCGGCCCGAAGGCCCTGCTGGACTTCGTCAACGACGTGGTACGGCCCCTGGAGGGCGTCCGCGAGATCCAGTCCTTCCCCTACTTCGGCATCCACACCCACCGCTTCCTGTGGGACGTGGGCTGACCGGCGGAGCGGTCAGGCGGCCGGTGGCGCGGGTGCCAGCACCAGCATGGTGACGTCGTCCCGGATCTCGTACTGGTGCCGCACGAGCTCCGTCCACACCGCCCCGGGCAGCTCGGCGGAGGCCGTGCCGGTCAGGGCGGCGAGCCGCGCGGGCAGCGGGTAGAAGGCGCCGTCGGCGTCCCGCGCCTCCCACACCCCGTCGGAGGCCAGGAACAGCCGGTCGCCCGGCCCGAGCGTCACGGTGACCTCCTTCGGCGGGCCGACGCCGACCAGCCCGATTCCCAGCGGCGGTCCCGGCACGACCGTCACCTCCAGGGCGGCCCCCTCGTGCAGCAGCACGGGCGCCGGATGACCGCAGGCCACCACCCGTACGGCACGCCCGTCGGGGGAGAACTCCAGCAGCACCCCGGTGGCGAACAGCTCCGGGTGCCGTACGTCCGCCGAGTCCACCGCCAGCCTGCGGTCCATCCGCGCGGCGACCGACTCCAGGTCCGGCTCGTCCAGCACCGCCTCGCGGAACGCGCCCAGCAGCGACACCACCGTCGCGACCGCCGACAGCCCGTGCCCCTGCACGTCGCCCATCACCGCGCGCACCCCGTACGGCCCGTGCCGCACGTCGAAGAAGTCCCCGCCCACCAGCGTCCCGTCCTGCGCGGCGCGGTAGAAGCCCACGCAGCCCACGCCACCGACCCGCTCCGGCAGCAGCGGCATCACGGCCCGCTGCACGGCCTCGCCGATCGCCCGCTCCGTGTCCAGCTGGGCGTCCCGGCGGCTGCGCACATACGACACGAACACACTCAGCACGGCCACGAACACGATGGTGAGCAGGTCGGTGTTGCCGGGGCGGTTGAGATGGGTGGCGGGGATGTTCAGCACCACGACCACTCCGGCGCCGAGGAACGCGGTGGCCAGCGGGCCGTACGACAGGACGGCCAGCGGCGGGATCGCCCCCAGCACGAAACCGGAGTCCCGCGCGGCGGGAGTGGACACCGTGGCCACGGTGACGCCCACGAGCAGCACCACGGGCAGCACCCGAACCCACCACGGCGGCGGCGCGCCCCGCAACCAGCCGCGATCTCCAAGGTCCCGATGCGATGACCCGCCGCGCACCGATCTCACAACCCCAAGCTACGCCGCCCTCCGCACCCGGGCTTCCCGTGGCGGACACCGGCCCCTCGCCCCCGCCGCGGCCGGCGAAAAGCGATGGACCCCCGCGTGCTGCCCGCGTAGCCTGAGCCGGCACGCCCGAGACGGACGGAAGGAGGCGAGCGTCATGGCCACTGTCATCCTGCGCTCCCGCCTCCCCGTCACCCGGGTGTGCCGCGCCTGACCGGGAGCGCGTCCCCGCCGCCGTACGACGGCACGCATCCCGGAGGATTCCATGACCACCCTGGTCATCCGCGCGCTCGACGAGAGCACCGCGCACCTTTTCGACACCATGCCCGACCCGCTGGCGTTCCGTGACAAGCACCGGAACACCCGCTTCCGCCCCGACTGGCAGCGCATCGCCGTACGGGACGGCCGCACCGTGGCCCGCGCCGCCTGGTGGAGCCGGCCCGAGGACCCCGAGCCGCTCCTGATCAACTGGCTCGACGTTGCCGAGGGCGAGGAGGAGGCCGGGGCCGAACTCCTGCGGACGGCGCCCTGGCAGACCGGCGAACTCGAACTCGACCTGCCCTCCGGCTCGCGCGCCGACCCCCGGCTGCGGGCCGCCCTGGGCACGCGGGCCGCCGCCGCGCGCGCGGCCGGCTACACGCCCCCGGTGGAGCGCTTCCTGTACCGCTGGACCCCGGACCGGGGCCTGCCCGAGCGCCCCGGCCGCCTCGTGCATGCCGCCGAGCCGGACGACGCCGTGTTCCACGACCTGCTGCGCCGCATCCACTCGGTCACCCTCGACGCCCACGCCCGCCGGGCCCTCGAACAGGGCGGTCCGGACCTGGCCGCACAGCAGGAACTGGACCTCTTCCACTGGTTTCCGTCCCCACGCGCCTGGTGGCGGACCGCCCGCACCGCCGAGGGCGAGCCGGTCGGCATCCACATCCCCGCCCGCAACCCGTCCGGCCCCTGCGTCGGTTTCATCGGCGTCGTGCCGGAACAACGGGGCCACGGCTACGCCTACGACCTGCTCAGTGAATGCACCCACTTCCTGGCGGCCCAGGGCGCCGACTTCATCGCCGCCGCCACCGACCGGACCAATTTCCCCATGGCCGCGCACTTCAGCCGGGCCGGCTATCCCGTCGTACGGGAGCGCATCAACTTCTGGGCCGGCCGGGCTGCCGGCGGCGGGTGACCTGCCGGGCGTCGGTGGTGACCGGCGAGGCGGGCTTGCCATGGCCGGCGGGCGTGTTCACCGGACGTTCTACTGTTGATCAAGGAGACCGGCCGTCAACGGCCTCCCGGTGACAGGAGTTTGCATGACCACGACCCGCCCCACACTGATCGACGCCGCCGGCGGACTCGCCGCGAGCGCGACCGTCGACGCCGACTCCTGGTGGTTCAGCGCCAGACTGCACGACCACGAGAAGGTCTTCTGGGTGAAGATCCACGCCATGGAGATGAACGGCGCCTGTCTCAGCACGGTCGCGCTGCTCCAGGAACCGGACGGCCGCACCGGCGACAAGCACGTGATCGAGGCTACGGGCGGCGTGACGGTGTCGGCGGACTCGCTCGACGTGCAGACGTCGATCCTGAGCCTGAGCGGGGACCTGGACGAGCTGGAGACAACCGGTGCCACGGACGCCGCCTCGATCCGGCTCACCCTTCGGCGCGAGGGCCCCGTGCTCTACAACGGCGGCGCCGGGGTGTTCCCCTTCTTCGGCGGGACGACGGGGCAGTACGCGCTGCCCGGCCTGACCACGTCGGGAACCATCACCGTGGAGGGGGTCACCCACCAGGTCGGCGGACGCACCTGGTTCGACCGCCAGTGGGTTTCCGGGGCCACCGAGGCACCACGGTTCACCTGGCTCGGACTCGACCTCGGCGCCGGCCGGTACATGAGCGTCTGGGACGCGGTGGGAGACGGCACCTGCTGGCTCACCGAGCTCGGCCCGGACGGCTCACACCTGATCACCCAGGCCCGGCGAACCGACCGGGACGGGCACTGGGTGCTGACCGTTCCGAGCCTTGACGCGTCCCTCGACATCACACGTCGTGAGCTGTTCGCCACGCAGGGCGCCTACACCGGTGCCTGCCAGGTGACCGGCACGCTCGCGGGAGAGGAGATCGCCGGGCACGGCTTCACGGACATCATCGGCGCCTGAGGTCCCGGCTTCGGGCCTCGGGGTGAGCCGGAGCCATGCGTCTCACCCCGAGCGCCGGTGTCCACGGCCGACGGCGCCGCCACCGCCGCCGTTGCCGGGCGATCGGCAACGGGGCAACGGGGCACCGGGCGTCCGTCGGCCCCCGTCACCGGTCAGTCGGTCGGGCTCGGATCCCTGCCGTCCGCCAGCCGGGCCTGCGCCGTCGCCAGGATCTCGGTGACACGGAGGCCGAACGCGGCGTCGCAGGCATGGGGACGGCCCGTGCGGGCGGCCGTGAGCAGGACGTCGGTGGCGCGGGCGAGCGCGGGGACCGCCCCCTCGGAACTCCCCGGCATCAGCGCCACGCCTGCCTCGCCGCGCAGTTCCACATCGGCTCCGGCCGCCGCCGGCGGCGCCGTCAGGCTCAGCGTGAGCGTGCTCGACGCGCCGGTGGCATGGTCGAGGACCAGATGCACGGTGTCCGCCGGACCGTGCGCCGCCGCCACCACCTGCCGTACGTCGCCGAGGACCGGCAGCAGCACCGACAGGGCGTGCGGGCCGACGTCCCACAGCGCGCCCTTCTCGCGGCGCCACGGCGAGGCCGCGAACGGGCTGTCGGAGGTGAACACGGCGCCCAGCCACTGTGCGCGTGCCGTGAACCAGCCCGCCACGGCCGCCTGTTCCTCGATCCAGGCGTCCGGCTCCTTCTGGAAGCGCGCGGTGAAGAAGACCACCGAGGCCACCCCGGCCCGCTCGACCGCGTCCACCACGGCCCGCCCCTCGGCCACCGACACCGCGAGCGGCTTGTCCAGCAGCAGATGACGGCCCGCCCGGGCCGCCCGCACCGCCAACTCGGCCTGCACGGACGGCGGCAGGGCCACGGCGACGGCGTCCACGCCGGCCAGCAGCGCGTCCACGTCGTCGTATGCGGGGACGTCGTACTGCTCGGCCAGCGCGGTGACGGCCTCCGGGCGGCGGCCCCACACCCCGGCGAACTCCACGCCGGGGTGCCCGGCGAGAGCGGGGGCGTACGCCGCCCGGGCCCATGGGCCCGTCCCCAGCAGTCCGATACGCATGTGGCGTTCCTTTCTCCGAGCCGATCCCCGCACCCTCAAGATGCTGCGCTCCGGCCGCCCTGCCCACACCTGCCGTCCGCAGCCCCGTCCGCGGCAAGCCACTGGGCGATCGTGGCGGCGATGGGCTGACCTGTGTCCATCTCGACGAACCCGAACTGACCCGACTGGTTGCACTCCAGGAACCACCAGATCCCGTCGGCGTCCTCGGCGAAGTCGAATGCGCCGTAGGCCAGTTCCGCGCCCCTCATGTACCGCCGTACGCCCTCGGCGACGCGCGGGTGCACATCCGCCGGGAGCCAGGGAGAGACCGACGGGGCGAAGCGGACGTCCACGTCGTCCGGGTGGGCGTCCAAGTCGGCGGGCTTGCGCGCGGCCAGGAGCGTGTCGCCGACGACGGTGAGCCGGATGTCGGCCCGTTTGGCGATCCGCCGCTGCAGCAGCGTCGGGCCGAAGGCCACCGCCGAGAAGTCGGTGTCCGGTGCGACGCGGCTGGTCGGCACCGCGCGCGGCGGCTCCTGCGGATGCGCGCCGGACACCGGCTTGACCACCAGATCCGGGAAGCGCTCCGCGAACTCGCGGGCCGCCTGCGGGAACGTGGTGATCAGCGTGGCCGGCACCGCGAGGCCGCTGTCCTGGGCGAGATGCAGCTGCCAGGGCTTGTGGCGGGCGCGGCGGGCCGCGTCCGGATGGTTCATCCAGCGCGCGCCGGTCGTGCGCAGCATGCCGTACAGCGCCTGCGACGACTCCTCCGTCAGCCAGGCCGACGGCTGGGCGGCGCGGGCGGCGGCGTCGCCGGGCCGGCGCACCCAGACGGAGCGCAGGCCGCCCATGCTCACCAGACGCCCGCCGACGGACAGATGCCCGCGGCAGGCGCCCCGCACGTACTCGCCCGACAGCGCCACCCCGTTGGTCAGATCGGCGGGGTCGAGCCGGACGACGGGCACACCGGCCTCGCCCAGCCGGAGGACCACCATGTCCGCCGTCACGTCCTCTTCACTGGTCAGAATGAGCACGGTCATCTTCCACGGCCCGCGTTCAGTCGTCGAAGTGCGTCTTGGAACCCGCCGTCGAGGTCGTGGTCCCCAGCGCCCTCAGGGTCGCGTGGTCGGTGGCGGCGATCCGCCCGTCCGGGAGGACGTTCAACTGCAGTCCGGAGTCGTACGCGTACGGAGTGGTGACGTCCAACTGCACAGCGGGGCGCGCGTAGTTGAGCGTGAACGGTTGCATGGTCTCTCCCTGATTAGGCTTTCACGTCCTTATACGAATCGAACGGGTGATTGGTTTCCTCACGCTGAGTAACCGCAGGTCGGAGGGGGGACAAAAGCACCGCAGGGCGGCGTGCCTGCATGGCCGATGACGCCGATGAAGCCCAAGACGTTGCGTCGCCGCGACGGAAAAGGGTGGTCACCCCGCGAGCGACAGCGCGGTCCGCGCCACCGTCAGAGCCTGCTCGGCGTACCCGCGTCCGAAGAGCACGGCGTGGACCAGCAGCGGGAACAGCTGGTGCACGGCCACTCGGTCGCGTCGGCCGGGCGCGAGCGGTGCCGTCTCCTCGTACCCCGCGAACACCCGGTCCAGGTGGGGGCAGCCGAAGAGCTGGAGCATCGCCAGGTCCGTCTCCCGGTGCCCGCCGTGCGCGGCCGGGTCGATGAGCCGGACCTCGCCGTCGGCGCCCCACAGCACGTTGCCGTTCCACAGGTCCCCGTGCAGCCGCGCGGGCGGCTCGGCGGGTCCCGCCAGGTCGGGCAGTCGCGCGCAGACCCGCTCGAACACGGCCGCCTCGCCCGGGCGGAGCGTGCCTCGGTCGACCGCGCCGCGCACATACGGCAGCACCCGGTGCTCCGCGTACCAGCCGGGCCAGTCGGTGCCCGGCGTGTTGCGCATGGGCGCGAGGCCGATGAACGCGTCCACGGGGCCGCCGGGCGGCGGAGCTCCGAAATCCGAAGCACCCGCGGCGTGCAGGGCGGCCAGGGCCTGGCCGAAACGATGCGCCGCCTGAGGGTCCGGCCGCCCCGTGGGCACCCGCTCCGTCACCATCCAGCGTTCGTCGTGACCGAGTACCGCCGGCACCCGGACCGCGTCCGCCGCGGCCAGCCAGCGCAGGCCCGCCACCTCCGCGCGTACCGCCCCCGGAGCGTCACCCCGCTTGACCATCACGGGCGTGCCGCCGTCCAGGGTCACCTCGGCCGGCGATCCGGAGACCGCCCGTGCGCCGGTGACCGGGCGTCCGGTGAGCCGGGACGCCACCTGCCCCGGATCCTCGCGATCCTCGTGTCGGTCGACCACGGCCCCAGCGTACGTCCCGCAACAGAGGCCGGTGGTAGGCGACTTCGACCATTGATACGACTGTTTTCAGCCAAACCCAGGCGGTAACTACCCGTGCTGATTCCGTACCGCTAGCGTGAGGGCGCCGCGTCGCCACACCAGGGGCACAGGGCCCCGCCGGGACTAGCGCGCGGCGGAGGATATCCCCCTTGACCACAGCATCCGTGCTGATGGCCGACGTCTTCGAAGTCCAGCCGTACACCTCCCACTGCAAGGTCATCCTGGGCGAGGGTGCGCACGCCGTGATCGGTGTGTCCCCGGGCAACAGCTATTTCTCCGCCCGCCGCCTGCACGACCTCGCCCGCTGGGGACTGGACCACTTCGACAGGGTCGACTTCGTCTATACCGACCTGTACGTCGCCGAGATGTACGAGGCGTCCGGCTATCCACCGGACGAGGCCCGGCGCAAGGCGGTGAAGAACCTGCGCGGGGTGCGCGCCAAGGTCCGTGACGCGGTGTCGGCGGCCGACCCGGAGGGCCTGCGGATGGACTGGCACCCGATGTCCGAGTTCCGCACCAACCCCGCCTACCAGGACATCCACCGGCAGCTCCAGGCGCGCCTGGCCTCCGACGGGGCCTTCCGGGGCGTCTGCGACGCCCTGGTGAATCGTTTCCTCAGTGCGCGTGGCGAGGCACCGACCGAGCGGCAGCGGGCCGTGTGCCTGGAGTACGTGTGCGCCGAGGCGCCGCTGTTCCTGGACACCCCCGCCATCCTCAAGGTGCCCTCCTCGCTCAACTGCTACCACCAACTGCTGCCGATGGCCGAGCTGTTGTACTCCCGCGGCGCCGGCCTGCGCGCCTCCCGCAACCAGGGCCACGCCATCGTCACCCCCGCCGCCGCCCTCGAAGGAACCGCTGCATGACCACCGCCCCCGGCGCCAGCGCCGACCACCCGCCCCTGCTCGACTTCCCGTTCTCCTGGGACGGCACCAGGGTTCCCGCCGAGGTCGAGGACCTGCGCGCCGCCACCCCCGTACGGCGCGTGCGGACCATCGCCGGCGACGAGGCCTGGCTGGTGTCGTCGTACGACCTGTGCGCCCAGGTCCTCAAGGACGACCGGTTCTCCCTCAAGGACACCTCCGCGCCCGGAGTCCCCCGGCAGTACGCGCTCACGATCCCGCCCGAGGTCGTGAACAACATGGGCAACATCACCGGGGCCGGGCTGCGCCGGGCGGTGCTGAAGGCGCTCAACCCGAAGTCGCCGGGCCTGATGGAGTGGCTGCGCGGGGAGGCGCACCGGCTGGTGGACCGGCTGCTGGCCGACGGACCGACGGCCGACCTGCGCGCTGCCTTCTGCGAGCCGTACTCGGCGGGCATGCACTGCCGCATCCTCGGCATCCCGCAGAGTGAGGCCCCGGGCTTCCTGCGCAGCCTCGACATCGCCTTCATGAACTCGCCGTGCCCGATCACCGGTGCGAAGATCAACTGGGACCGGGACCTCGCCCGGATGACGGCCCTGCTCGACGACCCGGCGACGCACGGCCTGATGGGCGAGCTCGCTGCCCTGCGCGAGGACCCGGACTACGCCCACCTCACCGACGAGATGCTGGCCACCGTCGGGGTCACCATGTTCGGCGCCGGCGTGATCTCCACCTCCGGCTTCCTCGCGATGGCCCTGGTCTACCTGCTCACCCACCCCATCGCCCGTGACCTCCTGCGCGACCGCCCGGACCTGATCGGCCCCGGCGTGGAGGAATTGCTCCGGGTCAACCTCTCCATCGGCGACGCCCTGCCCCGTCTCGCCCTGGAGGACGTCCGGCTGGGCGACGTCGGGGTGAAGCAGGGCGAACTCGTCCTCGTCCTGGTCGAGGGCGCGAACCTCGACCCGGACAAGTTCCCCGACCCGCACCGCTTCGACGTCCACCGCGACAACACAGCCGACCACCTCTCCTTCGGCGGCGGCGCCCACTACTGTCCTGCGACCGCACTCGGGCGCGCACACGCCCGCATCGCCCTGGAGGTCCTCCTCGACCGCCTGCCGGACCTCGCGCTGGCCGTACCCCCGGGCCAACTGGTCTGGCGCACGGGCTTCATGAAGCGAATCCCCGAGCGGCTACCGGTGACCTGGTAACCCGCACCACCCGGCTGTCCGTACGGCGCCCCCGACCCGGCAATCCCGGGCGGGGGCTCCGGCGGCTCTGCCGGTGAGCAGCGGGTAGGGGTGCGGGGCGCGCCCCCCACTCCCGGGGGGGCGCGCCCCCGCCGCGCGCGGGGGGGGGGGGGGGGGGGGCGCGGGGGGGGGGGGGG
>NZ_JBEPBF010000114.1:0-33211 GCF_040298985.1 Streptomyces sp. NPDC001093
GGGCCGACCGTTCGCGTCGGCCCGGCACCGCCGGTCAGCTCTGCCGCCCTGCCGGGCCGCTCACCGGTATTCGACGGCCGCGTCCAGCAGCCAGTCCGCCAGGTAGCCGGCGAAGGAGGAGCGCACCAGCACCCAGAAGCCGGCCCGGGGTTCGTCGCGGGCCACCAGGACGACCTGGGTGCGGGCCAGTGTGGTCTGGGCGCAGCGGCCGGGGCCGAAGGCGCGCGGGTGCAGGTCCAGCGCGCAGCCGTGGGCCAGCAGGTCGCGGGCGCGGGGTCCGCCGACCAGGAGGGTGGTGCGCTGTGCGGAGACGTCGGTGACGGAGACGGGTTCGTCACCGGCAGCCGCACGGATCCGGCTCTCCAGGTCCCGCTCGGTGCCGCGCAGGCCCACCACGAGCCATTCGTCGGGGCCGAGCCACACCGCGGTCAGGTGCCCCGCGTGCACGACGGTGTTGGGCTGCAGGGGCAGTGGGAGTCCCAGGGCCAGTCCGACGGCGTCCGCCGCCGGACCCTTGGCGTCGAGGCGGACGTTCACCTGGGCCAGGAAGGGGAGTTCGGCCAGCCGGATCGCGCCCCGGGAGGAGCGCGTCGCGGCGGCCAGGCGGTGGGCGGCGTCGGCCAGGGGGCTGCGCTGCCGTGCGGTCAGGGCGGTGTCAGCCATCGCGGCGGGCTCCCTCGGGGTCGTAGAGGACGGGGGCGGCGACGGTCACCGGGACCAGGTGGTCGCCGACGGGTGCGTAGAGGCGGTCGCCGATGCGGTCCCGGCCGCCCTTGACCAGGGCGAGCGCGAAGGTCCGGCCGAGCGCCGCGCTGCGGTAGCTGGAGGTGACATGGCCGAGCATCGGCACCGGCGGGGCGGGCAGTTCGCTGTCGGCGACCAGGTGCGTGCCTTCCGGGAGGAAGGCGGCCGGGTCCTCGGGGAGGAGCCCGACGAGGTGCTTGCGGTCGGGGCGGACGGTGTCGGCGCGGGCGTAGGAGCGTTTGCCGACGAAGTCGGGCTTCTTCTTCGACACCGCCCAGCCCATGCCGAGGTCCTGCGGGGTGACCGTGCCGTCGGTGTCCTGGCCGACGATCGGGTAGCCCTTCTCGGCCCGCAGGACGTGCATGGTCTCGGTGCCGTACGGGGTGATGCCGTACGGCGCACCGGCCTCGTACAGCGCCTCCCACAGGGCGAGGGCGTCCCACGGTGACACGTTGATCTCGTAGGCGAGTTCGCCGGAGAAGCTGATCCGGCACACGCGCGCGTCGATGCCGGCGACGGCCGTCTCCCGCCACGCCATGAAGGGGAAGTCCTCATTTCTCACGGCCAGTTGGGGCGCGACGGCGCCGAGCACCGCACGCGAGCGAGGGCCGACCAGGGCCACCGTGGCCCACTGCTCGGTGACCGAGGTGCAGCGGACCCGCAGTTCGGGCCACTCGGTCTGCAGCCACTCCTCCATCCAGTCCAGGACGGCCGCCGCGTTGCCGGTCGTGGTGGTGACCAGGAAGCGGTCCTGGGCGAGCCGGATGACCGTGCCGTCGTCGAAGACCATCCCGTCCAGGCGGCACATCACGCCGTAGCGGATCATGCCGACCTTCAGGGTGCCCATCATGTTGGTGTAGAGCCGGTCGAGGAAGAGTGCCGCGTCCGGGCCCTGTACGTCGATCTTGCCCAGCGTGGAGGCGTCCATGAAGGCCACGCCCTCGCGGGCGGCGCGGCACTCGCGCAGCACGGCGGTCTCCATGTCCTCGCCGTCCTGCGGGTAGTACCAGGGCCGCTTCCACTGGCCGACGTTCTCGAACAGCGCGCCGTGCGTCACATGCCACTGGTGCAGGGCCGTCGTGCGGACCGGGTCGCTCAGCGCGCCGCGGTCGCGCCCGGCGAGGGCGGCGAAGGAGACCGGGGTGTACGGCGGCCGGAAGGTGGGCAGGCCGAGCGCCGAGATGTCCACGCCGAGGAGTTCGGCGACGACCCCGCTCGCCAGCACGCCGGCCGTCCTGCCCTGGTCGCCCCCGGTGCCGGCGGTGGTGTAGCGCTTGGTGTGCTCCACCGAGCGCAGGCCCGCGCCGGTGGCCCGCGCCAGGTCGTCCACCGTGACGTCGCGCTGGAGGTCGACGAAACGGGGGGCGCCGGTGTCGGTGGGGACGGTGAAGACCTGCATGGGCGGGGTGTGCGGCTGGGCGGCCGTGGCCGGGAGGGCGGGCGCCCCGGCCGGGTAGCCCTCCGCCTCGACGGCTCGGGCGCCGGCCGCCGCGCCTTGTGCGAGGACCGTGGCGAGGTCGAAGGCGCCGTTCGCGCTGCCCGCGACCTCCACCGCCTGACGGCCGGTGCCGGGCACGAACGCGCCGAGCGCGTCGTCGTGGCGGAGCTTGCCGCCCGACTGGCTGAACAGGTGCGCGACCGGGTTCCAGCCGCCGGAGACCAGGAGCAGGTCGACGGCGAACTCCCGCTGTCCGGGGGACTGCCGGTCTCGGGCGGTCTCCCCGTACGGGGCCGCCGTCACGGCGGTGAGCCGGTCCGCGCCCTCCGTGCCGGTGACCGCGTGCCCGGCGAGCACCTCGATCCCGGCGGACCGGGCCCGCTCGGCCCACTCCCCCGGCTCGGGCCGGGTGTCGACGATCGCGGCGATGTCCGCGCCCGCCGCCGCCAGGTCGAGCGCGGCGGCGTAGGCGCTGTCGTTGGTGGTGAACACGACCGCGTGCCGGCCCGGCAGCACGGCGTACCGGTGGAGGTACGTCCGGGCCGAGGACGCCAGCATCACGCCGGGCCGGTCGTTGTCACCGAACGCCAGCGAACGCTCGTGGGCGCCGGTGGCGAGGACCACGCGCCGGGCGCGGATCCGCCAGACACGCTCGCGGGAGACGTTCGCCGGGGCATCCGCACCGAGGTGGTGGGTGCGGCGTTCGACGGCGAGGAGGTGGTTGTCGTCGTAGTGGCCGAAGACGGTGGTGCGGCGCAGGACGCGCACCTCGGGGGCCGCTTCGAGGCGTGCGCGCATCGCCTCGACCCAGTCGAGGTGCTCGCCGGTGCCGAGCAGGCTGCCGCCGGGCTCCGGCTGGTCGTCGGCGAGGATGACGCGTGCACCGGAGTGCGCTGCCGCCGCCGCTGCGGCCAGGCCGGCCGGGCCCGCGCCGACGACCAGCAGGTCGCAGTGGGCGTGTACGGCGTCGTAGCGGGCGGGGTCGGGCTCGGTGGCGAGCCGGCCCTGGCCGGGGAGGCTGCTCGCGACCAGGCCCTCGTACAGCTCGACGGTCGTGGCGGGGAGCATCGGCTCGGGGAAGGGTGCCTCGATCTGCACGACCGCGTTGGGTTCCTCCACGCCGGCCGAGAAGATGCCTCGGGGTCGGCCCAGTCTGATGCTGGTGGCGGCCTGGATGACGCCGTTGGCGAGGAGGGCGGAGGCGAGGGTGTCGCCCCGGTAGCCCTGGTATTCGGTGCCGTCGAACGTGAAGGTGAGGGGGGTGCCGCGGTCGATTCGGCCGCCGGTGGGGGTGCGGAAGGGATGGTCGCCCCCGCCGCCCCTACCCGTCCCATCCTCCAGGGGCTCTGCCCCTTCGACCCCGCCAGGGGGCTCCGCCCCCTGGACCCCCGTCGGCCCTGAACGGGCCTCGTCCTCAAACTCCCCCAGAGGGGGTACCCCCAGACAGGCTGGTTGCTCCGGACGGGGCTCCAGCGTCTCCGGGCGCGTCTCCCCCACCCGGTACACCGCCAGGATCTCGTTCGTCGCCGTGTCCCGCACCGCGTTGAACCACCGGCGGCAGCCCGCCGCATGGCTCCACCGCTCGGCGAACGGGCCCTTGGGATTGTCGCGGAAGAACAGATAGCGCGCCCACTCCTCGTCGGTGAGGGCGGCGGGGTCCTCGGGGTAGGGGACGTGGGCCTGGCCACCGTAGTGGAACTCTGCCTCGTCACGGGGCCCGCACCACGGGCAGGGGATGAGCAGCATGGTTCGGCTCCTCTCGTGGTCCTAGTGGGCCACCGCGGCGGCGCCGTGCTCGTCGACGAGCGCGCCGGTGGTGAAACGGTCGAGCGAGAAGGGGGCGTTCAGTGCGTGCGGGGTGTCCTGGGCGATGGTGTGGGCGTAGACCCAGCCGACACCCGGGGTGGCCTTGAAACCGCCCGTCCCCCAGCCGCAGTTGAGGTAGAGGTTGTCGACCGGGGTGAGGCCGACGATGGGCGAGGCGTCGGGGCTGACGTCGACGATGCCGCCCCAGGTACGCAGCACGTGGGCGCGGGCGAACACCGGGAACAGCTCCAGGGCGGCCGACATCTGCTCTTCGATGATGTGGAAGGCGCCGCGCTGGGTGTAGGAGTTGTACGCGTCGATGCCGGCGCCCATCACCAGTTCGCCCTTGTGCGCCTGGCTGACGTACACGTGGACGGCGTTGGACATCACCACGGTCGGGTGCACCGGCTCGAGCAGTTCGGAGACGAGTGCCTGCAACGGGTGGCTCTGCAGAGGGAGTTCGATGCCCGCCATGGCGGCGAGGACCGAGGTGTGGCCGGCCGAGCACAGGGCCACCTTGCCCGCGGCGATCGGACCGAGCGTGGTCTGCACGCCGACCACCCGGCCGCCGACCACGTCCAGGCCGGTGACCTCGCAGTTCTGGATGATGTCGATGCCGGCTGCGTCCGCGGAGCGGGCGAAGCCCCAGGCCACGTAGTCGTGCTTGGCGATGCCGGCGCGCGGCTGGTAGGTCCCGCCGAGGACCGGGTAGCGCACCTCGGGTGAGGTGTTGACGATCGGACAGACCTCTTTGACCTGCTCGGCGTCCAGCCACTCGGCGTCCACGCCGTTCAGGCGGTTCGCCTCGACGCGGCGGACGCTGTCGCGGACGTCCTGGAGACTGTGGGCGAGGTTCAGGACGCCGCGCTGGGAGAAGAGGATCGGGTAGTCGAGCTCCTCCTCCAGCCCCTCCCACAGCTTCAACGCGTGCTCATAGATGCCCGCGCTCTCGTCCCACAGGTAGTTGGAGCGGATGATCGTGGTGTTGCGGGCCATGTTGCCGCCCGCGAGCCAGCCCTTCTCCAGCACCGCGACGTTGGTGATGCCGTGGTTCTTCGCCAGGTAGTGGGCGGTGGCCAGGCCGTGTCCGCCGCCGCCCACGATCACGACGTCGTACGACCGCTTGGGCTCGGGGGTGCGCCAGAGCCAGTCCGGGTGGTCGGGCAGGTCGGCGCCGGGGGTGCGGGGGCTCATCGGGCGTCTCCGTCGTGCGAGAGGTGCGGGTAGAGCGGGTGCCTGGCGGCCAGCGCCTCGGTGCGGGCGCGCAGTGCGGGCACGTCGGGCTCGGGCTGGAGGGCGAGCGCGATCACGTCGGCGACCTCGGTGAAGTCCGCCTCGGTGAAGCCCCGGGTGGCCAGGGCGGGGGTGCCGATGCGCAGGCCGGAGGTGACCATGGGCGGGCGCGGGTCGAAGGGGACGGCGTTGCGGTTGACGGTGATGCCGATCTCGTGCAGCAGGTCCTCGGCCCGCTTTCCGTCGAGTTCGGAGTCGCGCAGGTCGACGAGGACGAGGTGGACGTCGGTGCCGCCCGTCAGCACCTTCACTCCGGCGGCGGCCGCGTCGGGCCGGGTGAGGCGTTCGGCGAGGATGCGGGAGCCGGCCAGGGTGCGGGCCTGGCGTTCGGCGAACTCGGGCGAGGCCGCGACCTTGAAGGAGACCGCCTTGGCCGCGATGACGTGCTCCAGCGGGCCGCCCTGCATGCCCGGGAAGACCGCCGAGTTGATCTTCTTGGCGAGGTCGGCGTCGTTGGTGAGGATGACTCCGCCGCGGGGACCGCCGAGCGTCTTGTGCGTGGTGGTGGTGACCACGTGCGCGTGCGGGACGGGGCTGGGGTGCAGTCCGGCGGCGACCAGGCCCGCGAAGTGCGCCATGTCGACCATGAGGAGGGCACCGACCTCGTCGGCGATACGGCGGAAGGCCGCGAAGTCCAGCTGCCTGGGATATGCCGACCAGCCCGCGATGATCATCTTGGGGCGGTGCTCCTTGGCGAGCCGCTCCACCTCGTCCATGTCCACGAGGTGGTCCGTCCCGGAGACGTGGTAGGGCACGGCGTCGAGCATCTTGCCGCTGTAGTTGATGCGCATGCCGTGGGTGAGGTGGCCGCCGTGCGCGAGGTCGAGGCCGAGAATCGTGTCGCCGGGCCGGAGGAGGGCGAAGAACACGGCGGTGTTCGCCTGGGCGCCCGAGTGCGGCTGGACGTTGGCGTAGGCGGCTCCGAAGAGGGACTTGACCCGCTCGATGGCCAGGCGCTCGGTGACGTCGACGTGTTCGCAGCCGCCGTAGTAGCGGCGGCCGGGATAGCCCTCGGCGTACTTGTTGGTCGCGACCGAGCCCTGTGCCTCCATCACGGCGGTGGGCGCGAAGTTCTCGGAGGCGATCATCTCCAGGGTGGACTGCTGGCGGAGGAGCTCGGCGCGGAGGGCTTCGTGGACCTCGGGGTCCAGCTCCGCCAGGGGCGTGTTCAGGGCGTTCATACGGCGGTCGCGTTCCTCTCGGCGGCCTCGACGACGTTGGCGAGCAGCATGGCTCGGGTCATGGGTCCCACTCCCCCGGGCATCGGCGCGAGCCATCCGGCGACCTCTGCGGCCTCCGGGTGGACGTCGCCGACGAGCCCGTGCCCGGTGCGGGTGATGCCGACGTCCAGGACGGCCGCGCCGGGGCGCAGCATGTCCTTGGTGATGAGTCCGGGCGAGCCGGCCGCCGCGACGACGATGTCCGCCTCGCGTACGTGCCAGGCCAGGCCCTTGGTTCCGGTGTGGCAGAGGGTGACGGTGGCGTTCTCGGAGCGGCGGGTGAGCAGCAGTCCGATCGGCCGTCCTACGGTGATGCCCCGGCCGACCACGCACACGCGCGCTCCGGCCAGCGGGACGTCGTACCGCCGCAGCAGTTCCACGATGCCGCGCGGGGTGCAGGGCAACGGGGCGTCGACGCCGAGGACGAGCCGGCCGAGGTTGACCGGGTGCAGGCCGTCGGCGTCCTTGGCCGGGTCCATGCGGGCGAGGACGGCGTTGGTGTCCAGGTGGCGCGGGAGCGGGAGCTGGACGATGTAGCCGGTGCAGGCGGGGTCGGCGTTCAGTTCGTCGATGACGTCCTCGACCTGCCGCTGGGTGGCGTCGGCGGGCAGCTCGCGGCGCAGGGAGGCGATCCCGGCCTGCGCGCAGTCGCGGTGCTTGCCGGCGACGTAGGCCTGGCTGCCGGGGTCGTCGCCGACGAGCACGGTGCCCAGGCCCGGCTGCCGTCCGGTGGTCGCGGTCAACTTGGCTACGCGCTCGGCGAGTTCATGGCGGACGGCGGCGGCGGTGGCCTTGCCGTCGAGGAGGTGTGCGGTCACCGGCGGAGCTCCTTCCCGAGGGCTAGCCACGGAGGCGGGACATGGTCGGGTCGAACAACGGCTCCTCGGCGACGACGGCCTGCACGCGCTGGTCGAAGTAGCCGATGTGCACCGTCGTACCGGGCTCGGCCAGTTCCGCCGGGAGCCAGGCGTAGGCGATGCCCTTGCCGATCGTGTAGCCGTACGCGGCACTGGTGACATAGCCGACGGCACGGTCACCGTCGTACACCGGCTCCTTGCCCATGACGACCGCCCGCGGGTCGTCGATGGTGAGGCAGCTCAGCCTGCGCCGCACGTTGGTCCTGCGCCGCTCCAGCGCTTCCCTGCCGATGAAGTCGCCCTTGTCGAGCTTGACGGCGAAGCCGACGCCGGCCTCGTAGGGGTCGTGTTCGTAGGTCATGTCGGTGCCGAAGGAGCGGTAGCCCTTCTCCAGCCGGAGGCTGTTGAAGGCGCCGCGGCCGGCGATGATCCCGCCCAGCGGCTCGGCCGCGGCCCACAGGGTGTCCCACAGCTTCAGGCCCTGGTCGGCGGTGGTGTACAGCTCCCAGCCGAGCTCGCCGACGTACGACAGTCGCATCGCGGTGACCGGGACGCTGCCGATGTGGGCGTGCTGGGCGCGGAAGTACTTCAGGCCCCCGTTGGAGAAGTCCGCGTCGGTGAGGGGCTGCAGCACCTCGCGGGCGAGCGGGCCCCACAGGCCGATGCAGCAGGTGCCGGCGGTGATGTCGCGGACCTGGACCGTGCCGTCGGCGGGCAGGTGGCGGGTGAACCAGTCGAGGTCCAGGTTGCCGTTGGCGCCGACCTGGAAGCGGTCGCGGGCGAGGCGGGCCACGGTGATGTCGCTGCGGATGCCGCCGTCGTGGTCCAGGAGCAGCGTGTACGTCACCGAGCCGACGGACTTGGCGACCTTGCCGGTGACCAGGCCCTCCAGGAAGCCGGCGGCTCCGGGGCCGCTGACCTCCAGGCGCTTGAGGGCCGTCATGTCGTACATCGCGACGGTCTCCCGGGTGACCTGGGCCTCGGCGCCGACGACGGGCGACCAGTAGCGGGCGGCCCAGTCGTTGGGGGTGGGGATGGCGCGGCCTTCGGCCAGGCCCGCGTTGGCCTCGTACCACTGGGGCCGTTCCCAGCCGTTCGCCTCGAGGAAGAACGCGCCGTGTTCCTGCTGCCGGGCGTAGAAGGGGCTGGTGCGGATCGGGCGCGGCTTCCCGGACGGCTGGAGGGGGTGGAGGATGTCGTAGACCTCGACGAAGTTCTGGCAGTCGCGGGCCAGGACGTACTCCGGGGACAGCTGGTGCGGCTCGAAGCGGTTGACGTCGCACTCGTGCAGGTCGAAGGAGGAGCAGTGGCCGTCGACCAGCCATTCGGCGACGGCCCGGCCGACGCCCGCGGAGTGGGTGACCCAGACCGCCTCGGC
Source organism: Streptomyces sp. NPDC001093 (assembly GCF_040298985.1). Classification (NCBI taxonomy): domain Bacteria; kingdom Bacillati; phylum Actinomycetota; class Actinomycetes; order Kitasatosporales; family Streptomycetaceae; genus Streptomyces; species Streptomyces sp. NPDC001093. The sequence goes on from NZ_JBEPBF010000114.1 coordinate 8,737, forward strand.
GACCCAGAAGCCCTTGACGTCCGGGGACTCGCCGAGCAGCGGGTAGCCGTCGGTGGTGAAGGAGAACAGGCCGTTGATGCCCTCCTCGACCTTGGCCTCGCGGGTCGCGGGCAGCAGGGACTGCGTCTCGGTCCAGGCGTCCTCGAAGTCCTCCTCGGTGAACTTCAGGACCGAGGGCATCTGCTCGGCCTCGTCCACGGAGAGGATGTCGTCGGCGGAGACCGGCATGGGGCGGTGGCCGTAGTAGCCGATGCCGAGGCCGTCGAAGCGGTCGCGGTAGTAGAGGTCGGCGTCCTGGTGGCGCAGGATCGGGCGGACCGCCTCCTCGGTCTGGCCGGCGAGCGCGGGGACCGGGCCGGTCCAGGCGAGCTGGTGGGCGAGCGGGGTGAGCGGCAGGTTCATGCCGACCATGCGGGCGATCTTCGGCCCCCAGATGCCGGCGCAGCACACGACGATGTCGGCTTCGATCTCGCCCTGGTCGGTCACCACGCCGGTGACGCGGCCCTCGCTCTGCCGGACGTCGAGGACCTCGTGCCGGGCGAGGAAGCGCACGCCGCGCTCGGTGGCCCGGCGGATCTGGGCCTCGACGGCGAGGACGGCCTTGGCGAGGCCGTCGGTGGGGACCAGGAGGCCGCCCAGGATCTTGTCGCGGTCGACCAGCGGGTGCTTGTCCACGCACTCGTCCGGGGTCAGCAGGCGCGCCTCGATGCCCCAGGCGGTGATCCAGCCGTGGCGGCGGTGGAGTTCGGCGAGGCGCTCGGGGCTGGTCGCCACCTCGAGGCCGCCGACCTGGAGGAAGCAGGGCCTGCCGTCCACCTCGAGGGAGCAGAACTTCTCGACCGTGTACCGGGCCAGCTCCGTCATGGTCTTCGAGGGGTTGGTCTGGAAGACCAGGCCCGGGGCGTGCGAGCTGGAGCCCCCGGTGGCCGGGAGGGGGCCCTGGTCGACCACGGTCACCTCGGTCCAGCCGCGTGCGGAGATCTCGTCCGCCAGCGCGGCTCCCACGACGCCCGCTCCGATGATGACCACTCGGGGTCCCGCCATCGCCCAACCTCCGAACTTGAGACCGGTTCAGTTGCTTGTTGCGCAACTTGATTCAGGCTGCGCAACTCAATGTGCCTGTCGCCATGGAGGGTGTCAAGGGGTCGGTGACGTCGGGAAACGGCCCGGAACACGGCAATGCCCGGCGGGCGGTGCGCACGGGTGCACACCGCCCGCCGGGCGTCCTCGGCCGGCGTTCCCGACCCCCTGCTACTTCAGCCAGGCGGCGACCTTGTCGCGGTTGGCGTCGACCCACTTCCTGGCCGCCGCGTCGTCCGACATCTTGTCCACGGCGATGTACTTGGCCACGGTGTTCTGGTCGTCGTTCGTCCAGTTGAACTTCTTCACCAGGTTGTAGGCGGGGCTGCCGGACTTGGCGAACCGCGCACTGACGATCTTGTCCAGGTCGTAGACGGGATAGTCACAGGCGACCTTCGCCGCGTCGGCGTCGCAGCCCTTGGTGTACGTGGGCAGGTTGACCTTCACGAGCGGCACTTCCGACATGAACCACTGCGGTTCGTAGAAGTAGCCGATCATCCATTGCTTGTTCTTCTCGGCGGTGCGGAACGCCTGGATGAGCGCCGTCTCGCTGCCCGCGTACACCACCTTGAAGTTCAGCTTGAGGTTCTTCACCAGGGCGGCGTCGTTGGTGACGTACGACGGGTCGCCGTCGAGCAACTGGCCCTTGCCGCCCGACTCGGAGGTCTTGAATTTGTCGGCGTACTTGTTGAGGTTCTTCCAGTCGGTGATGTCCGGATGGGCCTTGGCCAGCCACGGCGGCACGAACCAGCCGATGACGCCCTTGTTGCCCGTGGACCCCGCTTCGACGGCGGTCTTCTGCCCGGCGATGTACTTCGTCTTCAGATCGTCGTGGCCCCAGTTCTCCAGGACGGCGTCGACCTCACCGGTCCCGAAGCCCTGCCAGGCGATCTCCTCCTTCAGATCCTTCTTCTGGACCGTACAGCCGAGGTCGTGCTGCGCCACGTACGCGACGACCGCCGCGTCCGCCTCGTAGCCGACCCACGGGTTGACGGCCAGGTTGAAGGTGCCGCACTTGCCGCCCGAGGACTTCGCGCCCGCGGAGGTGCTGTCGCCGACCTTCGCGCCCGAGCAGGCCGTGAGGGTGAGGCCGAGGACGGCCAGGCCGGCCGCGCCGGCTCGCCAGTGTCTTGCCATGGTGTCGTGCTCCTTATGCCCTGGTGCGTCGCGCCGCAGCCTGTGTGATCCGGTCGAACATGACTCCCAGCAGTACGATGGCGAGCCCCGCCGCCAGCCCCTTGCCGTACAGCTGTCCCTGCGAGAATCCGGCCACGACGTCGTAGCCGAGGGCGCCTGCCCCTACCAGGCCGCCCACCACAACCATCGACAGCACATAGATCAGACCCTGGTTGGTCGCGAGGGTCAGGGCACTGCGCGCCATCGGCAGTTGGACCTTGGTGATGATCTGCCAGGTGTTGCACCCGGCGGAGGTGGCCGCCTCCACGGTGGACGCGGACACGTTCCGGACCCCGTCCGCGATGATCTTGATCGCGACGGGTGCCGCGTAGACGACGGCCGCTACGATCGCGGTGAACCGGGTGGCCCCGAAGAGGGCCAGGAACGGCACGAGATACACGAACGGCGGCATGACCTGTGCGGCGTCCAGGGTGGGCCGCACGATCCGGTCCACGAATTGGCTTCGTCCCATCCACACGCCGAAGACGACGCCGAGCAGCATCACCAGCACGGTGGCCACGGCGGTGGAGGCGAGGGTCGTCATGCCGTCCGACCACACGCCCGTGCCGACCAGCAGCCCGACGCACACGCCGGCCGTCACCGCGGCACGCCAGCCCCCGAGCACCGCGCCGAGCCCGACCAGGATGACGCCGACGAGCCACCACGGGGAGTCCGTGAGCAGCGTCTGGAACGGGTTCAGCAGACCGTTGGTGATCACGTCACGGACGCCGTTGGTCAGTCCGGAGAGGTGGTCCTGAAGCCAGGTGGTCGTCGTGTCGGCGGCGCTCGCGATGTGGCTGCCGGTACTGCCGTTGCCGGGGAACTCGGCCGCCCAGACGTAGGTGTGGGACAGATAGACGAGGACGGCGGCGCCGATCCCGCCCGCCACCAGCAGCGGGCGGCGCCACTGCGTCAGCCGGCCACCGCTGCGGCGGGCCGCGTCGGCGCGTCCGGCCGCCGCGGTGGTGACCCGGTCGAGCACGATGGCCATGACGACGATGGCGAGTCCGGCGTTGAAGGCCGTGCCGACGTCGAGCGACTGCAGGGCCTGTACGACGGTCTTGCCGAGGCCGGGCGCGTCGATCAGGGCGGCGATGGTCACCATGGCCAGGGCGGCCATGATGGTCTGGTTGACGCCCATGACCACCGTGCGCTTGGACATCGGCAGCAGCACCTTCAGCAGTTGCTGTGTCCGTGTGGTGCCGAGCGAGTCGGCCGCCTCGACGGTGGTCTCGGGCACGGAGCGGATGGCGTGCGCGGTGATGCGGATGGCGGGCGGTGCCGCGTAGATCACCGTGGTGATCACGGCGGAGGCCCCGCCGATGAGGAAGATCAGGGTCAGCGGGGCGAGGTAGACGAAGGTCGGCATCGTCTGCATGAAGTCCAGGAAGGGCGTCATGATCCGGTTGAACCGGTCGGAGAGACCGGCCCACACGCCCAGCGGGATGCCGATGAGCAGCGCCACCAGAACCGCCGACAGGGTCAGCGCGAGGGTGTCCATGCTCTCCTGCCACAGGCCCTGCAGCCCGAAGAAGGTGAAGCCCGCGACCGCCAGCAGCGCGACCCGCCAGTTGCCCACGGCCCAGGAGACATAGCCGGTCAGTCCGACGACGCCGAGCCAGCCGATCTGCGGGACCGGGCGGGTGCCGGCGGGCTGGGAGATCAGGGACTGGACGAAGGTCACCAGGTTGTCGATGACCAGCCGGATCTCGTTGAAGAAGTACAGGAAGAGCGGGTTGGAGTTGCGGTTGGCCCCGATGCTGTCGTTGAGGTCGTTCAGCCGGCGGTGCAGGCCGGTGAGGTCGGCCGCCGCGAGGGTGAGCGTCTGCCGGCCGCGCAGCACGGCGAAGAGCACCAGCCAGGCGAGCAGGATCGCCGCCACCACCATGGGGCGGCTGACCTTCTTGCGCAGCGTCGCAACCGGCGCGGTCGCGTCGGCGACGACGGCCATCACGCGCCGCCTTCCTGACCGGCTGCCTGTCCCGCGACGACGGAGAGGATCTCCTCGTCGCCGACGATGCCGAGCAGCTTGCCGTTCTCCACGACCTTGACCGGCTTCTCGGCGGCCAGGACGGCCCGGGTGGCCTCGCGCACCACGACGTCCGGTCCCAACTCGGGCCCGTCGAGGGCGTCGTCGGGTTCGGCGGGGCGCATGATCCAGCGCAGGGTGAGGACGTCGCCGCGCGGCACGTCCTTCACGAAGTCCCGTACGTAGTCGTCCGCCGGGGCGCCGACGAGCTCGTCGCCGGTGCCGCACTGCACCATCTTGCCGTCGCGCATGATCAGGATGCGGTCGCCCAGCTTCAGGGCCTCGGAGAGGTCGTGGGTGATGAACACCATGGTCTTGCCGACCTCGTGGTGCAGGCGGATGACCTCGCTCTGCATGTCGCGGCGGATCAGCGGGTCGAGCGCGGAGAAGGGCTCGTCGAAGAAGAGGACGTCGGGGTCGCCGGCGAGGGCGCGGGCCAGGCCGACGCGCTGCTGCATACCGCCGGAGAGCTGGTCGGGGTAGGAGTTCTCGTATCCGGCCAGGCCCACCAGTTCGACGGTCTCCAGGGCCTTCCTGGTGCGCTCGGCCCTGCCCATGCCGCGTATCTCCAGGCCGAACGCCACGTTGTCGACGACCTTGCGGTGCGGCAGCAGACCGAAGTGCTGGAAGACCATGGAGAACTTGCTGCGGCGCAGTTCGCGCAGCCGCCGGGCGTCGGCGCCCCGGATGTCCTCGCCCTCGAAGACGATCTCTCCGGCGGTGGGTTCGATCAGCCGGGTCAGGCAGCGCACCAGAGTGGACTTGCCGGAGCCGGACAGGCCCATGACGACGAAGACCTCGCCCGGCGAGACCTCGAAGTCGATATCCCGTACGGCGGCGGTGCAGCCGGTGCGGTCCATGAGCTCGCGGCGGGTGAGACCGCACAACTCCTCGGAGCCCGGCACCTCGTCGGCCTTCGGCCCGAACACCTTCCACAGCCGGCGCACGGAGATGACCGGGGTGCGGTCCTTGGGATCCTGGGACGTGTCGCGCCGCTGCGACACCTCGGTCTGTGCTGGGGTCATGATCGACCTCTTTCGGCGTTCAGCCGCGGAACCAGTGCTGCGGCCGGGGTTGGATGTTCTGCCAGACGTGCTTGGGCTCTCGGTACTCGTCCAGGCCGGTCGGTCCCAGCTCGCGGCCCACGCCCGAGTGCCCGAAACCACCCCATTCCGCCTGCGGCACATAGGGGTGGTAGTCGTTGATCCACACGGTGCCGTGGCGCAGCCTGCGGGCCACGCGCTGGGCCTTGCCCGCGTCCTGCGTCCAGACGGCGCCGGCGAGGCCGTACTCCGTGTCGTTGGCGATGCGGACGGCGTCGTCCTCGTCGTGGAAGCGCTCGACGGTGAGCACGGGCCCGAAGGACTCCTCGTGCACCACGCGCATGTCCTGCCGGCACTCGTCCAGGACGGTGGGCGGGTAGTAGAAGCCGTCCGCCAGCGCGGGGTCGTCGGGACGTGCGCCGCCGCAGCGCAGTACGGCGCCCTCGGCGAGCCCCGCGGCGACGTACGCCTCGACCTTCTCGCGGTGCTGTGCGGAGATCAGCGGACCGGTCTCGGCGTCGGGGTCGAAGGGTCCGCCGAGGCGGATGAGCCGGGCACGGCGCACGACCTCGTCGACGAAGGCGTCGTGGATCGAGTCCTCCACGATGAGGCGGGCGCCGGCCGAGCAGACCTGCCCGGAGTGCAGGAAGACGGCGGTCAGCGCGAAGTCGACGGCGGTGGCGAAGTCGGCGTCGGCGAAGACCACGTTCGGGTTCTTGCCGCCGAGTTCCAGCGCGACCTTCTTCACCGTCGCCGCGGCCGTGGCCATGATGTGCCGCCCGGTCTGCAGGCCTCCGGTGAACGACACCATGTCGACGGCCGGGTGCTCGGCGAGGGGCGCGCCCGCCTCGGCTCCGGCGCCCAGCACCAGGTTGGCGGCACCGGCCGGGAGACCCGCCTCCTCGAGCGCCCGCATCAGCAGGATGGAGGTGGAGGGGGTGAGCTCGCTGGGCTTGAGGACGACGGTGTTGCCCGCGAGAAGCGCGGGGGCGACCTTCCAACTGGCCTGCAGGAGCGGGTAGTTCCAGGGGGTGATCAGTCCGCACACGCCGACGGGCTCGTAGGTGACCCGGCTGAGGGCGTCCTCGCGGCCGGTGTCGACCACCCGTCCCGCGCTGGTGCCGGCGATGCCGCCGTAGTAGCGGAAGCAGGAGACGACGTCGGCGATGTCGTACTCGCTCTCCGCCAGGCGCTTGCCGGTGTCGAGGGATTCGGCGCGGGCCAGCTCCTTGGCGTCGCGCTCGAGGATGCCGGCGGTGCGCAGCAGCAGGGCGCCGCGCTCCCGCTCGGGGGTGCGGGGCCAGGGGCCCTCGTCGAAGGCGCGCCGGGCGGCGCCGATCGCCGCCTCGGTGTCGGGGCGGGTCGCCTCCGAGACCGTGGCGACCGGCGTACCGTCCGCGGGACAGCGGATCTCCCGGTGGCCGCCGGCCACCGCAGCGCGCCATTCTCCGTCCACGTACAGATCTGCCACGGTCGCGCCCTTCGAAGGAGCTCGTTGCGTAATGTGAACTGCATTGCTTGTGGTGGAACACCCTGGCCGACTGGGCCGACACCCGTCAAGGGGTCGGGGTATGCCGATTTCAGGCGGCCAGGCGGTTCAGCAGGGCCCGGCGCCAGCGCTCCGTCTCGGCGATCTGGTTGAAGGTGAAGAGGTGAAGGCCGACGACCGCTGCCGCGGGCCCGGAGAACGTCTGCGCGCCGCGGCCGAGCAGCCGCTCGGGGGCGTATCCGCCGGGTGCCGCGAACCGCAGGAACCAGGAGGGGTGCCGGGTGAGGAAGCGGGTCGACTCCCCCACCCCGATCTTCGTCGCCATGGCCAGCAGCTTCGCCCGCTGGACGGGCCCGGCGACGCCCACGTACACGGGCAGGGTGATGGCGCGGCGCCGGATCCGGGTGATCCAGTCACCGAGCACGCGCGGGTCGAAGCACAGGTTGCTGACGATGTACGTGGCGTGCGTCCGCTTGTCCCACATCGACTGGATGGTGATGTCGTCGTGGATGAGCGGATGACTCTCCGGATAGCCGGTGATACCCAGGTCGGCGAAGGGCCTGCCCAGGTCGCTCAGCGCGCGCAGCACCGGCAGCGCTCCGTCGTACGGCCCGGCCGGCACCTCGGCGTCGCCCGCCGGCACGAAGACGTCGTCGACCCGCGCCGCACGCAGCCGCTCGGCCACGTCCTTCAGGTGCGCGTCGTCGCGCAGCAGCCGTGCGGGCACATGCGGGACGACGCGGTATCCCTGTGCCGCGAGCCGCTCGGTCAGGCCGAGCGTGGGCTCCAGCCCCTTCACCGGCGACGCCGTGACCGTGACCACGACGTCGCGGGGCACATGGGCGAGGACCTTCTCCTCCGTCGCCCTCGCCGGGAGCACCTCGTAGCGGACGCGGCCGAGCAGCGCCCGCAGGGCCTCGGCGCCCATGGTCTACCCGGCCTGCTTCTGGCCGTCGCGGTGCCGGTAGTACGCGGCCTTGGAGGGCTCCAGCGGCTCGTTGCCGAGGATGAGGTCGGCCGCCTTCTCGGCGATCATCATCACCGGCGCGTAGATGTTGCCGTTGGTGACGTACGGCATCACCGAGGCGTCCACCACGCGCAGTCCGGCGAGGCCGTGCACCCGCATGGTCTGCGGGTCGACGACGGACATCTCGTCGGTGCCCATCTTGCAGGTGCAGGACGGGTGCAGGGCGGTCTCGCCCTCCTTGGCGACCCAGGCGAGGATCTCCTCGTCGGTCTCGACCGAGGGGCCGGGCGAGATCTCGCCGGCGTTGTAGGGGGCGAGGGCGGGCTGGCCGAGGATCCTGCGGGCGACACGGATCGCCTCGACCCACTCCCGGCGGTCCTGCTCGGTGGACAGGTAGTTGAAGCGCAGCGCGGGCTTGTCCCGCGGGTCCCTGCTCTTGATCTTCACCGAGCCGATGGCGTCCGAGTACATGGGTCCGACGTGCACCTGGTACCCGTGGCCGCCGGCCGGCGAGGAGCCGTCGTAGCGGACGGCGACCGGCAGGAAGTGGAACATCAGGTTGGGGTAGTCCACGTCCTCGTTGCTGCGGGCGAAGCCGCCCGCCTCGAAGTGGTTGGTGGCCGCGGGGCCCTTGCGGAACAGCCACTGCAGCCCGATGAGGGGAGCGCGCCACTTCGCCATGTACGGCTGCATGGAGACGGGCTGCTTGCAGGCGTACTGGACGTACACCTCCAGGTGGTCCTGCATGTTCTCGCCGACGCCCGGCAGGTCGTGGACGACGTCGATGCCGAGGGCGGACAGTTCGCCGGCGTTGCCGACACCGGAGAGCTGCAGCAGCTGCGGGGAGTTGATCGCGCCGCCGCACAGGATGACCTCGCCGGCGCGGACCTGCTGGGGAGCGCCCCTGCCGCGCCGGTACTCCACGCCGACGGCCCGCTTGCCCTCGAAGAGCACCCGGGTGACGAGGGCACGCGTCCTCACCGTGAGGTTCGGCCGCTTCATCGCGGGCTTGAGGTAGGCCTTGGAGGCCGACAGCCGGCGCCCGCGGTGGACATTGCGGTCGAACTTGGCGAAGCCCTCCTGCCGGTAGCCGTTGACGTCGTCCGTCGGCGCGTAGCCCGCCTCCTGGGTGGCCTCGAGGAAAGCCGTGAACAGCGGGTTGGTCGCGGGGCCGCGTTCGAGGACGAGGGGGCCGTCATGACCGCGGAACTCGTCGTCCGGGTCGGCCGCCAGACAGTTCTCCATCCGGCGGAAGTACGGCAGGCAGTGGGCGTAGTCCCAGGTCTCCATGCCGGGATCGGCCGCCCAGCGCTCGTAGTCCATGGGGTTGCCGCGCTGGAAGATCATGCCGTTGATGCTGCTGGAGCCACCGAGCACCTTGCCGCGGGCGTGGTAGATGCGGCGGCCGCCCATGTGGGGCTCGGGCTCCGACTCGTACTTCCAGTCGTAGAAGCGGCTGCCGATGGGGTAGGTCAGCGCCGCGGGCATGTGGATGAAGACGTCCCAGGGATAGTCGGAGCGGCCGGCCTCCAGGACCAGCACCCGGTTGCCGGGGTCGGCCGAGAGCCGGTTCGCCAGTGCGCTGCCGGCCGATCCACCGCCGACGATGACGAAGTCGTACTGCAGGGGAGCCATGGTGCCTCGTCTCGCTCGCGCCGTTGATGTGCGGGCATGCTAGTACGGGTATCGCTATACGCACTAGGTTGCGAAACACGCAACTTGTAAGAACTTTGTTCACAGTGCGTTGCTTGCAGCAAAGTTGTTTACTGCGCGTATAGTTTCGCTATGAGCAACTACAGTCCGGATACCGAAACGAACGGGCCACCGTCCGGCGGAGTGCAGTCCGTCGACCGCGCCATCAGCGTCCTGGAGATCCTGGCCCAGCGCGGCGAGGCGGGCGTGAGCGAGGTGGCCGCCGAGATCGATGTGCACAAGTCGACGGCGTTCCGTCTGCTCGGCGCTCTGGAGGCGCGCGGCCTCGTGGAGCAGTCGGGCGAGCGCGGCAAGTACTCGCTCGGCTTCGGCATCGTACGCCTGGCGGGCGCCGTCACGGGACGCATCGACATCACCCAGCAGGGCCGGCCGGTGTGCGAGCGCCTGGCGGAGGAGATCGGCGAGACGGTCAACATCGCCGTGATGCAGGAGCACTACGCGATCAACCTCTACCAGGTGCGCGGCACGGCCGCCGTCACCGCACACAACTGGGTCGGCCAGCTGACCCCGCTGCACGCCACCTCCAGCGGCAAGATCATGCTGGCCCACCTGCCCGCCAGGGAACGCGGCGCGCTGCTGACGGAGACCGGCCTGAAGAAGCTGACCCCGCACACGATCTCCTCGAAGGCGAAGCTGGAGAGGAACCTGGCCGAGGCCCGGGAGCGCGGTTACGCCTGGACGCTGGAGGAGCTGGAGATCGGGCTGCACGCCATGGCCGCCCCGATCCGCGACCGGGAGGGCCAGGTCATCGCGTCGATCAGCGCCTCCGGGCCCTCCTACCGGTTCACCGAGGAGCGCATGCACGAGCTGGCTCCGGTACTGGTCAAGGGCGCGGAGGAGATCAGCCACCGCATGGGCTACCTGGGCTGAGCGCACACGGTACGACCGCCGTACGGCCCGCGCTCGCCCCCCGCGCGGGCCACGGGCACCCCGTCATTCCGGGTTGTGCGTGCCGAGGCGCTCGTTCACCCAGTCGTGGAAGGCGCCGATGTGGTGCTCACTGGGCACGAGCACACCGCCCTTGGCGTACAGCCGTGAGCCCATCCCCGGCTGGGTGCGTTCGCAGGCGTCGAAGTCCTGGCGGTTGACCCGGTCGAAGAGCTCCACGGACCGGCTGACGTCCTTGCCGCTCGCCACGACATGCGGCAGGTACAGCCAGTCGCACTCGACGATCGTGCGGTCGACGGCCACCGGGTACATCCGGTGGAAGATCACGTGGTCGGGCACGAGGTTGATGAACACCTGCGGCTTGACCGTGATCGCGTAGTACCGGCGGTCCTGGTCCTCGGACACCCCGGGAATGCGGTCCAGCCCCTCGGAGCCGTCCACGGTGAAGCCCCGGATGTCCGCACCGAACTCGGCGCCGTGCCCGACGTAGTACTGGGCGGCGTAGCCGTCGGCGAACTCCGGGAGGACCTCGGTGAGTTCGGGGTGGATGGTGGCGCAGTGGTAGCACTCCATGAAGTTCTCGATGATGAGCTTCCAGTTCGCCTTGACGTCGTAGACGATCCGCCTGCCCACCGAGAGGTTCGCGACGTCGTAGCGCTCGATCGACTCGGTGTCGCCCAGCCGCTCGACCACCGCCCCCATCACGTCCTCCTCGAAGGAGGGCGGGTTCTCCGCCAGGCAGATCCAGACATAGCCGAGCCATTCGCGGACGGCGACGCCGACCAGGCCGTACTCGGTGCGGCCGACGTCGGGCATCTTGGTCAGGTTGGGCGCCGCGACGAGCTTGCCGTTCAGGTCGTAGGTCCAGGCGTGGTACGGGCACTGGAAGGCCCGCTTGACCTCGCCCGTCTCCTCGGTGCAGAGCTTGGCCCCGCGGTGCCGGCAGACGTTGAAGTAGGCGCGGATGGAGTTGTCCCGTGCCCGGGTGACGAGGATGCTCTCGCGGCCCACGTCCACGGTGCGGAAGGCGCCGGGCCTGGCCAGGTCGGACGAGCGCGCGACGCAGAACCACATCGCCTCGAAGATGCGCTCCTGTTCCTGGGCGAAGATGCCGGGATCCGTGTAGGCGGAGCCGGGGAGGGTGGCGATCAGGCTGTCCGGCAGGCTGGTCGAGGTCACGGTGCACTCCTCGGGAAACGTCGTGGATCGATAGGTCACGCGCCGGGAAGAGCCACTTCGGGCGGCGTTGTGTATGGAGCAACACTGCGTTTCATGTGCAACGCAGAATGTGTTGCCGCAGGGGTGGTGTCAAGACGTGGCGGAGGCGAACTGCTTGCGCCGCCGGGTGAACAGCCGCGGCTGGTTCATGCCGAGGACGGCGACCGGGCGGTCGGCCCTGCGGTAGACGGCCAGAAAACTGCGGTCGTCGGTCGAGCCCTCCTCGACCGTCACGCTGTCGGCCCCGGCGGCATGGCCGACGAACTGGATCTTCACGCCGTACTGATCGGACCAGAAGTACGGCGGCCGGGGCACACCCGGCTCCGTCGCACCGTGGGCGAGAAGCGCGGCGACGGCGGCGTCCGGCCGTTCCAGCGCGCCGGTCCAGTGCTCGACCCTGCGGTGGGCCCCGGTGTGCGGGTCGTACCAGTTGGCGCAGTCGCCCACGGCGACCACCCCGGCCACACTCGTGCGGCCGTCGGCGCCGCACTTCACGCCGTTGTCGAGTGCGACACCGGAGCCCTCCAGCCACTCGACACAGGGGCGCGCCCCCACGCCGATGACCACGGTGTCCGCGGGGATGCTGCGACCGTCCTCCAGGAGCACCGCGTCGACCCGGCGCTCCCCGCTCAGCCCCTTGACCCCCACCCCGCACAGCAGCCGCACGCCGTGATCCGCGTGGAGGGCGGAGACGATCCGGCCCATGGCCTCGCCGAGCGGTCCGGCCAGCGGCGTTTGCGCCGCCTCGACCACGGTCACGTCGAGACCGAGGGCATACGCCGTGGAGGCGACCTCGGCGCCGACGAACCCGCCGCCGATCACCACCAGCCGTCCGCCCCGGGCCAGGTCGTCCCGAAGGGCGCGGGCGTCGTCGAGCGTGCGCAGCACATGGACGCCGGCGAGGCCCTCGGTGCCGGGCAGGGTGCGGGCGGCGGCGCCGGTCGCGATGACCACGCCGTCGGCGCGTATCTCCCGGCCGTCGGCGAGCCGGACCGCACGCTCGGTGCGGTCGAGCCCGGTGGCGCGGGCGCCGAGCACCCACTCCGCCCGGAGTTCCTCGTCGTCCCGCTCCAGTGCCAGTTCCGCTTCGCCGATGGCACCGGCAAGGAACTCCTTCGACAACGGCGGCCTGTCGTACGGGCGGTGGAGCTCGGCGCCGACGACGACCAGCCGGCCGTCGTACCCCCGCTTCCGCAGCGAGCGCGCGGCCGACAGACCGGCCAGCGAGGCGCCCACCACGGCGACGGTCCTCACGCCGGGCCTCCGGCCAGGCGGGCGGCGACGCACGGCGGCAGGTTGGGCGCCTGAGTGGACAGCCGCACATAGACCATGCCGTCCTCGACGACGACCTCGTGGGTGCGGACCGGGAGCTTGGCCGGCGGGGCGTCCACGGCTCCGGTCCTCAGGTCGAACTTCGAGGCATGCAGGGGACATTCCACCTCACAGCCCTCCAGCCAGCCGTCGGCGAGCGACGCGTCCTGGTGGGTGCAGGTGTCGTCGATGGCGAAGAGCTCGCCGTCGTCGGTGTGGAAGACCGAGACCGGCGGGTCGATGCCGAGCCGGTGGGCCTCGCCTCGCGGCAGATCCGCGAGACGGCACGCGGGAATCATCATGACACCTCGGTGCGTATAGCGAAACGGATTGCGATTAGCGCAACGTCAGTCTGCTGGCCGCTCTGAAGGCTTGTCAAGGCATCCAGAGGCCGGTTTCCGCGGCGTCCGGCGACCGATGTCCGGGCACGCCGGAGCGACCTCGAAAGCGCAGGTCAGCAGGCGTATCAGGGGCGGTGCGAGGCGCGCCGACGGCCCTGCCGCCGGTGCCGTCCGCATCGGTACGCCACCGGGGCAGGGCCGCCGTTCGCCGGGCGGTCAGAAGCCGCGCTCGATCCACTCCTGAAGATGCGGCGCCTCGGCGCCGACGGTGGTGGTGTCGCCGTGGCCGGTGTGCACGACGGTGTCGTCCGGCAGGGCGAGAAGCCGTTCCCTGATCGACCGGATGATGGTCGGGAAGTCGCTGTACGACCGTCCCGTGGCCCCCGGCCCGCCGGCGAACAGCGTGTCGCCGCTGAACAGCGCGGACAGGTGCGGGGCGTACAGGCAGACGGCCCCCGGGGCATGTCCCGGGGTGTGGAGGACGGTGAGCTCCACTCCGGCGACGGTGAGGCGCTGGCCGTCGGTCAGCTCGCCGTCGGGCGCCCGGTCCGGATGGGTCTGTTTCCACAGCGGCAGGTCGTCGGCGTGCAGCAGGACCGGGGCGCCGGTCCGGGCGGCCAGGTCGGGCGCGGCGTCGATGTGGTCGTTGTGCGCGTGGGTGCACACGATCGCCCGCAGGGTGCGGCCGCCGAGGGCCCGGACGATGGCATCGGCGTCGTGCGCGGCGTCGATCACGACCGCCTCGGTGTCGTCACCCACGATCCACACGTTGTTGTCGACGTCCCAGGTGCCGCCGTCCAGCGAGAAGGTTCCCGAGGTGACGAGACGCTCGATGCGGGCGCCCGCCATCAGAGGACCACCACCGAACGCAGCACGTCCCCGCCGTGCATCCGCTCGAAGGCCTTCTCGACCTCGTCCAGCGCGATGGTCTCGGTGACGAAGGCGTCCAGGTCGAGGCGGCTCTGCAGATAGAGGTCGATGAGCATGGGGAAGTCGCGGGAGGGCAGACAGTCGCCGTACCAGCTGGACTTCAGGGCGCCGCCGCGGCCGAAGACGTCCAGCAGGGGCAGTTCGAGCTTCATCTCGGGGGTGGGGACGCCGACGAGGACGACGGTGCCGGCGAGGTCGCGGGCATAGAAGGCCTGCTGGTACGTCTCCGGGCGTCCGACGGCCTCGATGACGACGTCGGCGCCGAAGCCACCGGTCAGCTCGCGCACCGCGTCGACCGCGTCGGTCTGCCTGGAGTTGACCGTGTGGGTCGCGCCCAGCTTCTTGGCGGTGTCCAGCTTGCGGTCGTCGATGTCCACGGCGATGATCTTCGCCGCGCCGGCCAGCCGCGATCCGACGACCGCCGCGGCGCCCACACCGCCGCACCCGATGACGGCGACGGTGTCCCCGCGGCCCACGTTCCCGGTGTTGATAGCGGCGCCGAGGCCGGCCATCACGCCGCAGCCGAGCAGCCCGGCGGCGGCGGGCGAGGCGGCCCGGTCGACCTTGGTGCACTGGCCGGCCGCGACGAGCGTCTTCTCGGCGAACGCGCCGATGCCCAGCGCCGGCGAAAGCTCCGTACCGTCGGCCAGGGTCATCTTCTGCCTGGCGTTGTGCGTGTTGAAGCAGTACCAGGGCCGCCCGCGCAGACAGGCCCGGCACTGACCGCACACGGCGCGCCAGTTCAGGATCACGAAGTCACCGGGGGCCACGTCGGTGACGCCCTCGCCGACCGCCTCGACCACACCCGCGGCCTCGTGCCCCAGCAGGAACGGGAAGTCGTCGCTGATGCCGCCCTCGCGGTAGTGCAGATCGGTGTGGCAGACCCCGCAGGCCTCGATCTTGACCACCGCCTCGCCCGGGCCGGGGTCGGGCACGACGATCGTCTCCAGACTGACAGGGGCGCCCTTGCTCCGCGCGACGACACCACGGACCTGCTGCGTCATGGCCACTCCTCGGCTCACAGAGGATCGAGATGTTGCCTATTACGGCACACCTCTCACGTTTCGCAACACAGCATCGCGGAGGCCGAAGCAGCGGTCAAGGATCCGTCAGCCGTCAAAGGTTCCGCCGACGACTCGGCCGGCCGGCTCCGCTGACAGGAGCCGGCGTACACGGCCGAATCGTCGGCGCCGGGAGATGCTCTCTTCCACGATCAGGCTGGGGCGTACACGCGATGGACGAACTCCGCGAGCTGGTCGTCGGTGAGGTGCCGGGCGATGTCGGTCTCGCTGATCATGCCGACCATGCGCTTGTTCTCCACCACCGGGAGGCGCTTGATCTGGTGGCCCTCCATCTCCCGCAGGGCGTCCGAGATGTCGGCAGCGGCGTCGATCCAGCGCGGCGTGCCCTCGCACAGGTCACCGCACGTCATCCGGGCGGGGTCGTGACCCGAGGCGATGCACTTCACCACGATGTCGCGGTCGGTGATGATGCCGCACATGCGGTCGCCGTTGCCGGGGTCGCTGACCGGAAGCGCGCCGACCTTGTGGTCCCGCATCATCTGCGCGGCCCGGTCCAGCGTCTCGTTCCGGGGTATCCACTGGGCGCCCGGGCTCATGATGTCCTTCGCAGTCGTCATCGCTCATCCCTTCACGGCTGTGCCGGTGCGAGCCGTCAGCCCGCCCGGTAGTCCTGGGTCGTCGGAGCGGATCGACGCGACCGCCGGCCGACGGAGGCCGCCCGTGTCCGCCCGTTCCGCTCCCTCAGGTAGGTGACCAGGTCGGTGCACAGATAGCGCCGGGCGGCGGCCGCCGCCTCCCGCGGATTGCGCTCGCCCATCAGCACGCACAGCGTGTAGCCCGAGTCCTCGAATGCGGCACGCGACGCGAGATCGGCGGGTGCCGCGACCATGGCGCGCTCGCACATCCGGTAGCGTCTCAGCAGACGGCGTACTTCGGATTTCGCCGGTAGCAGCATGGTGCTGGTCACCACCCCAGGGGACTCGGCGGACTTCCGGTGGTGGCGCCGATACCGCGGCGCACGATCACATCCATTTCCCCAACAAGGCCTTCAGCCATGGTGCACGAGGTGTGGAGCGCTGTCTTGTTGGCCTTTCAATCGGCGCCCGGCGAGCAGCAGAAGGCTGACGAACTGCACGGCGTCACGGCCGTCATCGCCGGGCCCAGCTCACCGGCCCGCACCCGCGAGCCCCTCCACGACGCTGAGCGTGCCGTCGGTCTCCAGCCCGATGCGCACACCGTGGCTGATCCGGTCGAGGGTCGAGCGCAGCCAGGCGCGGTCCCCGTCGTCGGCGGGCTCCAGCCGCATCCGCCGCGCCTGCCAGGGGAACATCCGCAGGGCGGTCGGGCGCCCCGTGTCCGCCTCCACCGAGACGAGGTAGCCGAGCCGCAGGTCGTCGCGATACTCCTCGTAGCCCGTGATGCCCTCGTAGTCGTCGATGAAGTCGCCGCAGCCATAGAGGATCAGCCTGCCTCGGTACACCTCCACGGGGCGCGGGTGGTGCGAGGAGTGCCCGTGGACGATGTCGACGCCGCCGTCGACCAGTGCGCGCGCGAAGCGCGTCTGCTCGCGGGGGACGAGATAGCCCCAGTTGGAGCCCCAGTGCACCGACACGACCACGATGTCACCCGGCCGCTTGTCGCGCCGCACCCGCTGGACGACAGCCTCGGCTGCCGACGCCGACAGCTCGCGGGCGTACGCGACACCGGAGCGGTCCGTGGTCGCGGCCCAGTCGGGCGGGACGCCGCTGGACAGTGTGCCGAGGGCGAAGACCAGGATACGGCCGCCGGGCCCGACAGGAAGGGCCGCGGGCGCGTCGGCCTCGTCGGCGTCACACCCCGCACCCACGGTCCGCAGGCCCGCGGCGGCGAGTGAGTCCAGGGTTTCCTCCAGGCCCGGACGGCCGAAGTCC
This sequence comes from Streptomyces sp. NPDC001093, assembly GCF_040298985.1. NCBI lineage: Bacteria > Bacillati > Actinomycetota > Actinomycetes > Kitasatosporales > Streptomycetaceae > Streptomyces > Streptomyces sp. NPDC001093. The sequence continues at coordinate 25,854 of NZ_JBEPBF010000114.1, forward strand.
AGCACATGGTTGTTGGCCAGGACACACACGTCGGGCCGGGCCACCGTCAGGGCGGGCAGATTGGCCGGATGCATGCGGTAGTGGACCGCCTTTCCCGGCACGAACGCGTCGCTGCGCGTGACGGACGTCTCCAGGTTCACGATCCGGGCGTCCGGCACGACCTCCTCCAGCAGCCGCAGCGCCTCGCCCCACGGCCAGGCGGGGTGGACCGGTGCGGGGATGGGACCGCTGACCGCCTCGGCCAGTTCCACGTACGACCGGGCATCCGTGACGTAACCCTCGCGCAGTTCCGGGCTTCCGGGGTGCGGAAGGATCTGGTCGACGCCGCGCCCGAGCATCACGTCACCGCAAAGGAACAGCGTCACCACGCCGCCGCCCATACACCCACCCTAGGCGACCGTGGGCGGCATCTTCCCGGCATGGTCCAGCCCAGGGCCTGTGTGAACAGGTCCGGCGCGAGGAGAGGCTCCGGCCGGTGGGATTCACTCCGCGCAAGGTGAACTTGTTCAGACACCTTTTCTCCATGAGGGGATCGCGAGAAGTTCCCCCGGCCGTACCGGCAGGCACCCTACAGTCGCTCTGTCATGTACGCGATCGAACAATCGGTCACGGTCCGGGGACTACCCACTTCACCAGGAGAGCGCATGGTCTCGCGTCGTACAGCTACCGCCCTCACCTCCGGAGCGGCAGCTCTGCTGCTCGGCTTCAGCGGCTACGCGGCCCCCGCCGCGAGCGCCGCCACCGGCACGGCCACCGGCCTCTCGGTGTTCGCCTGGAACGTCGATCTCGGCACCGCGATCGTCGACAGCACCCAGAACGAGAAGGCGGCGCAGCGCACCCCGACCATCGAGTCGATCATCCGCAAGCACAGCGCGGACGTGGTGGTACTGGACGAGGACTTCAACAACAGCTCGACCGCCGACATCACCGGCAAGCTCGCCGATCTCTACCCGTACCACACCCCCGTCGTCGGCCAGACCTGCTCCGGCGGCGGCTGGACGGGTATCAGCGGTGACTGTTCCAACTCGTGGTTCGTCATCAACGGCGGCACCATGATCCTGTCCAAGTACCCGATCACCGCCCAGTACGCCCACGTCTTCAGCAACTCCACCTACGGCACGTGGGACTACCACGCCAACAAGGGCGCGGCGCTGGTGCAGATCGACAAGGACGGTGTGAAGAGCTGGGTGGTCGGCACCCACCTGCAGGCCGACGAGTCCGACACCTCCACGGACACCACGCAGTCCACCCGGCTCGCCCAGCTCGGCGAGATACGCACCTGGGTGGACGGCATCGCCGGCTCGACCGCGCCGGTGCTGATCGGCGGAGACCTGAACGTGGAGTACTACGGCGGCCAGGCGCGCGGTGACTACACCAACGCCCAGACCGCGGTGAACGGTGTGCTCGGCACCCCGGCCACCGACGCCGGTCAGACCCTGAGGACCATGGACTGCCCGGTCGCCTCCTGGTGCCAGTACATGTCGGGCGTCGAGTCCTTCCCGAAGGACTACCGGGACGACCTCGACTACCTCGGCTATCTCAACGCGCCGGGCCGCCCGACGCCGGCCGCGATGTCCACCGTCAAGGTCGACTTCGACCCCCAGTCCGGCTGGACCACGGGCCAGACCGACACCAACGCTCCCAGCGACCACTACCCCGTCGAGGCGACCTTCCAGCTCGGCTGACGGCGCGTGAGTCCGACCGGCCGGACAGCGGGGAACCCCCGGGACCACGACCCGGGGGTTCCCGGCCCCGCGGGAGGCGCGAGGACGCGCGGCGGCCGGGCGGAACTTTTCGCCCAAACTGATGGTCGATACGCTGCCGAAGTGGGTCTGGATCACACCTCGCTGTCCTCCCTGGCCGCCCTCGGCGACGCCACGCGCCGCAGCATGTTCGAGTTCATCGGGCAGGCGCGGCGACCGGTGACCCGCGAGGAGGTCGCCGACAGCCTGGGCATTTCCCGCAAACTCGCGGCCTTCCACCTGGACAAGCTGGTGGCTGCGGGTCTGCTCCAGTCCGGCGTCGAACAGCCCGCGGGGATCCGCAAGGTGGGCCGCCGGCCCAAGGTGTACGAACCGGTGGCCGCGGCGATCGCCGTGCACATCCCCGAGCGCCGCTACGAGATGCCGGCGGACGTCCTCACCGAGGCCGTACTGACCGAGACGCAGGGGGAATCGGCCCGCGATGCCGCACTGCGGGTCGCCTACCGGCGAGGGGAGACGCTGGGCGGTGCCGAACGCGAGCGCGTACGCCCCGGGCGGCTCGGCGCCGAGCGGGAACTGAGCGTGGCCGCGCAGGCCCTCGAGGACTTCGGCTTCGAGCCGGAGCGCACCGCACCCGCCCTGGTACGACTGCGCAACTGCCCCTTTCATCCTCTGGCCGCCAAGGCACCGGAGCTGATCTGCCGCGTCAACCAGGCGTTCCTCGCGGGCTACCTGAACGGCCTGGGCAGCGACAGGACCGCGGCGGTGCCGGCTCCACAACCCGATGCGTGCTGTCGAACTGCGCGGGGAGGACACGGCCGGAGACACACCGGCGACGGAGACGGCCTGCGAGAGGTGAGCGACGCTCCCCGGGCGAGGTGCCGGCCGGCACCCCGGCCCTCCGTCCGCTCCGTCTCGCCGTCCCTGCGACGCATCCCCGAACCCCTGGGCGCAGGACGGGTGTTGGGACACATGGGTTGTGCGGTGAATGATCCACGCCTTGGCATGCCTACGCGGAAAGACAGACACGACTCATGGCCGACCCCGCGACGACGCCCGAGACGGCGATGGGCCAGAAGATCGACATATCGGTGCCGCACTCCGCCCGGATCTGGAACTACTGGCTCGGCGGCAAGGACAACTACCCCGTCGACGAGGAGGCCGGCGACGCCTACACCGCGGTCTTCCCGGCATCGTCACCATCGCCCGCAGCAGCCGTGCCTTCCTGCGCCGCAACATCACCTTTCTGGTCCGGGAGGCGGGGATCCGGCAGTTCCTGGACGTCGGCACCGGCCCGCCGACCGCCGAGAACACGCATGAGGTCGCCCAACGGCTCGCCCCCGAGGCGCGGATCGTCTACGTCGACAACGACCCGATGGTCCTGGCGCACGCCCGCGCCCTGCTCTACTCCTCCCCCGAGGGCGCGACCGCCTACATCGATGCCAACGTGGCCGCCCCGGAACGCATCCTCGAGGCCGCCGCCGAGACGCTGGACCTCGGCCGCCCCGTCGCGCTCATCCTCAGCAACATCCTGGGACACGTGGCCGACTACGATCAGGCCTGCTCCATCGCCAACCGCCTGATGGCCGCCCTGCCGTCGGGCAGTTACCTCTCCGTCAACGACGGCTCGCGCGGCATCGACCCGGTCTTCGAGCAGGCCCAGGACGCCTATGACGACAGCGGCGCCGTCCCGTACAACCTGCGTACGGCCGACGAGATCACCGGGTTCTTCGACGGCCTGGAACTGATCGACCCCCGCGTCGTCCCGGTCACCCAGTGGCGCCCGGAGCCCGGTTCCCCCGCCCCGGAGGTCGTCGCCGAGCACGGCGGCCTCGCCCGGAAGCCGTAGCCCATAGGCGGGGCGTGAAGAGGCGGGCGTAGCTGTTCACAGCCGCGGCGGGCCCGCCTCGATGCGGCGCAGCACCGGTGCCAGACGGTCCAGGTCGGGGCCGGTCTGGATCTGGCGCTCGTCCCACCAGGTGGCGCCGGCGTCGCGGAGCGGGCCGATCACGTCCCTGGCCCTGGCCGGGTCCGGGGGCGTGGCACCGCCGAGCACGAACTCGAAGGGGCGCTCGGTTGCGGCCGTACGCTGCTCGCGCACATAGGCGACCAGTTCCCGCACCTCCGCCGCATCCGGTACGTACCCATGGCGGGCCGTCTCGAAGAGCGGCACCGCGCCGTCCCACCGCGCCGCTCGGCGCATGGGCGGGCGGCGCGGCCAGAACCCGCCGATCCACACCGGCGGGCCGGGCCGCTGCACGGTGGCGGGCACCAGCGTCACGTCCCGCACCTCGTAGTGCCGTCCGTGATGGTCCACGGGCTCGCCGGACCAGAATCGCCGCACCAGCTCCAGTCCCTCGTCCAGCCGCTCGGCGAGGAGGCGCGGATCGGTGGCGTCGCCGAAGCTGCGGTACTCGTCCTCGATCGGACCTCCCAGGCCGGCGGCGAAGATCACCCGGCCGCCGCTGAGGTGGTCCAAGGTGGCCACCTGGCGGGCGAGTTGCTGCGGACGGTACCGCGGGACCGGCGTCAGCAGGGTGCCCAGCCGGATCCGGGAGGTCGACAGCGCGGCGGCGGTCAGCAGCATCCAGGGGTCCCCGAAGGGACGGCCCTGGTGCTGTCGGTGCAGTACGTGATCCCAGACGAACAGCCCGTCCCAGCCCGCCTCTTCGGCGGTGGCCGCCACGGTCGCCACGTTGCGGGGATCGGCGAAGTCACCGAAGTTGGGGATGTTGATGGAAAACCGCATCCCAGCAGGATGGGCACCCGGCGGTGGATGGGCAATCGGGTTTTCGCCCAGGCGAGTTGGAGCCCGGCCGGCTCGGCGTACGGCAGCGGCACGTGCCGCGGGTCGTGCCCGGTGTCTCAGAGTTGCGGGACGGTGGTGCCGCCGCCTGCCTTGACCGCGTCCACGGCAGCCTGGTGCAGTTGCCGGCTGTGCACCTCGGAACGACAGGGTACGGGGCTTCCGCTGAGGGTGAACCATTCGGAGGTGCCCGTGTACTGCACCGCCACGTCGGCCTCGTTGCCGTCCCAGGTGGTGTGGACGGTCAGGTCGCCGACGACGATCCCCGCCTCCTCGGTGCGCGCGCCGCCCCGGCCGGTGAAGACCCCGGGGGTGGTCCATGATGCCCAGACCATGACGTCAGCCTTCCTCTCTGGGTCAGCGGCCCCATGAGCGGAACCGCTACGGAATGACGATTCCGCGTCGCTGTGCGGGGCGGCGAGGCGGCAGCCCGTCCAGGGTGGCCCGTGCGGGACTCCGGCTGGCGGACCCGGCGCGGGTGTGCAGGCCTGCGGCGGCCGCCACGTAGTCCCGGGCCGTGAGCAGGCCGACCAGCCGTCCGCGGGGATCCGTGACCGGCAGGGCGTCGAGGTGTTCCTCGGTCATCACGGCTGCCGCGCGCAGAACCGACTCCTCGGGGTGGACCGTGACGGTCCGGCGGGCGTGGACGAGCTCGCGCACCTTGCGGCAGGACAGCGTCGCGGCCGCGGCAGCGCAGGCCACCGCGAGTTCGGCACGGTCCAGCAGTCCGGCGCAGCAGCCGTCCCCACGGACCACCGGGAGGTGAGGCTGCTCGGACCTCTCCATGACCTCCCAGGCCATCAGCACGCTCTCGTCGTCACCGACCGAGTACGGGGCGGCATCCATGAGACTCCGCACCGAGAGTTGCTCGTTCACGACTGCCTCCTCGTGCCGCGCGTCCGGCCCGGTCATCCCTCTCCTGCGGCGCTGGTGTCGCTCGCCGCGCTTCTTTCACGCTCGTTGGACAGGCGGCCCCTGTCAATTGGGCCACATGGCCCCACCGCGGACCATTGGCCCCACGCTCGGCCCCGCGTACGGGGCCACTCGGCCCAGCCTCGGTGGAGAGCCCACGACGACCCCCTGCGCGGGCTCAGGCGGGCTCCGGTACGACGGCCACCGGGCAGGCGGCGTGGTGGAGGCCGGCAGGGCCTCGCGGGCCGGGCCCTCCACCGTACGCGGCCGGGTCCGCAACCAGGCCGGGGCCTCCCGCAGCGCCTCCTCCACCGCCTCGATGGCCCGGCGCTCCTGGAAGCGGCCCGGTTCGCCGATGACCAGCAGACTCCCCGTGCTCACGGGCACGGGTCCGTGCCAGGCCCGTACGGCCTCCAGGGCAAGCCCGCGCAGCAGGGCCCCCTCGACCGCGTACCGCGCGGCGGCCGACCCGGCCGGCTTCTCGCGCACGCCCAGGACGATCCCGCCGCCCGTGCCGGAGCGCATACCTGTGGGAGTGCTACGAAGGCACAGCCCTGGCCCACGGCTCCGGGAAGTGGCGCGTACACCAGCCGGAGCGACGCCCCGCGCAGGGCCGCCTCGTCGGACGCCAGTGGCGGTCAGCCGTGGGCGACGACCGCGACAGGGGCGGCGATGTGGTGGATGGCGGCGTGCACGACATGGCCGATGCGGGCGCCGAACGAGCCGGTACGGATGCGCCGGCCGACGACGGCCAGCGAGGCGTCGCGGGAGCCCTCGACGAGGTTCTGTGCGGCGCTGCCGCTCCGGCTCGCCTCGATCACCTCGACGTCCGGGAACTTCTGCCGCCAGGGGCGCAGCACCTTGCTCAGCAGGTCGGCCTGTCCGTGCGCGAGCGCGTCGTACAGCTCGGCGTCATCGGAGAAGCGGTAGAAGGAGGGCGGCGGCTCGGGCCGGCTGTGGACGACCCGCAGGGGGGCGTCGCGGCGTGCGGCGGCGTCGAAGGCGAACTCCAGCACGGTGTCGTGCGGATCGTCGATGTCGAGACCGAGCACGACCGGCCCGACGGGCGCCGCGGCGGACGCCGCGCCCGCGCGATGGGACCCGTGCTCGTCCTGCTCCCCCGCCCGCACCAGCACCACCGGAAGCTCGGCGCGGGCCACGACGGCCAGACTCACCGAGCCGGCCATGAACCCGCCGATCCCACCGAAACCCCGTGAGCCCAGCACCAGCAGTTCGGCGAAGCCCGCCGCCTCGCACAGGACGTCGGCGACCGTTCCCGTGAGCTGCTCGATGACCACCGTGATGCCCGGGTGACACAGCTGGATGACTTCCGCGCACTCCCGCATCATCTGATCGGCCCAGTGCTGGTACCTCTCCGGGGCCGGCAACGGGTTCTCGGCCAGACACCTGGGCACCGGCTCCCTGACATACACGATCTTCAGCGGCACGCCGCGCAGCAGCGCCTCGCGCGCCGCCCACTCGGCCGCCGCCCGGCTCTCGGGTGAGCCGTCGATGCCTGCCGTGACGGTTCCGGACATGGTCTCCGCCTCCAGGGTGAGGGTTCCGTCTTCAGGCTGGCGCTGTGGTGGGGGCGGCATCAGGGGCCACATGACCCCCGCGGGAGCCGACCGACCCCAGGACCGGGGCCCGGTACGGCGGCAGGACCGGGGGCCGGGCGGCCCCTGGCCCGTCCTGCCGCCACCGGCACACCCTGGAAGAAACGGCACACCCACCGAGGCCCGCACGGAGGTCACCATGTACGGCACCTCGCGCATCGTCAGCGATGTCATGAGCCAGACCGTCGCCGCCGTGGGGCCGCGTGCTCCCTTCAAGGAGATCGTGCAGCTGATGCAGGACTGGCAGGTCAGCGCCCTGCCCGTGATCGAGGGCGAGGGCCGGGTGGTCGGCGTGGTCTCCGAGGCCGACCTGCTGCCCAA
>NZ_JBEPBF010000115.1:0-32710 GCF_040298985.1 Streptomyces sp. NPDC001093
TCTCCGGCCGTGTGCCGTTGCGGGTGCGCCCCCGCGCCGGCGTCGCACCGGTCAACCGCCTGTTCGGTGGGGGCTTTTGCCGGGGCTTCCGCTGCGCCGATACCGCCGGCCGGCCCCTCACCCGCTCCGGCCGGCTCACCCGGATCCGGGCCCTGACCCCTCGCGGGGCGCGGGCCGAGCCCGCCCCGGGTCACCGCCTGCGCGGTGCGCCTGCTGGACCTCGGCTTCTTCCGTAGCGGCAGCGACCGGCACATGCGCTCCAGTGAGACGTACGGCCTGACGACCATGCTGCGCGAGCACGTCCGCTGCGGCCAGGGCGAGATCACCTTCAGCTGTGCGGCCAAGGGCGGCGTGGAGACGGTCCGGGCCCTCGAACAGGTCCGTGCCGTCACCCGGGCGCTGTTGCGGCGCCTGCCCGGCGGCGACCGCTTCCTCGCCTCCTGCGTGGGTGGCTTCTGGCGCGACCCGCACAGCGACGACCTCAACGAGGCGTCGCGCCGGCTGGCCGGTGCCGAGGTCACCGCCAAGGACTTCCGCACCTGGGGTGGCAGGGCGCCCGAATGGTCGAGGCGGCGGTTCTCGATCTTCTGGACGGCTCCGGTGGATGACTCATCGGGACGCGATGCGTTCTACGCTCTATTGCATGACCGAACAAGGAGCTCCCTACATCTCCCATCCACGGGTCCTGGTGCACGGAGTGTGCCCCGGCAAGCCCGGCGAGCCGCCTTTTAGGATCATGGAGATCGACGGTCAGGTCATCGGTGAGGCCAGGACCGTCACCGACGTACTGGAGGCCGCCGCCTCGTACGGCATCACCATCCACGACCTGGACGACCCCGACATGGTCCGCTGGGTCGGTGGTGGCAAGTACACCTGGACGCTGCACTGAGCGGCGCGCGGCTCAGCCGACCGTCCACTTCTGGTTGGCGCCGCCCGTGCACGTCCAGATCTGCAGACGGGTGCCGTTGGCCGAGTTGTTCCCGGTCACGTCGAGGCACTTGTCGGCCTGCGGATTGACGATGTCGTGCGCCCCGGTGACGGTCCACTTCTGGTTCGGGCCGCCGGTGCAGTCCCACAGCTGGACGGTCGAGCCGTCCGCGGTGCCGTTGCCGGTCACGTCCAGGCACTTGCCGAGCGCCCGGATCGTGCCGTCCGAGCCGACCGTCCACTGCTGCGCGGCCGTGCCGTTGCAGTCGTAGAGCTGCACCGGTGTGCCGTTCGCGGAGTTCGCGCCGGCCACGTCCACGCACTTGCCGGCCAGGCCCCGTATCGGCACCCCGGCCGCGCTGTCGCTCGTCGTCACCGACACCGAGTCCACCACCAGTTGCTGCGGGAACTGGGTGCTCGCGTCCGGGTCGCCGGGCCAGTAGCCGCCGACGGCCAGGTTCAGGATCAGGAAGAACGGCTTGTTGTCGAACACCCAGGTCTTTCCGCCCAGGTCGGCGGGCGTGCGCCGCTCGTAGACGGTCCCGTCCACGGACCAGGTGATCGAGCCGGGCGCCCAGTCGACGGCGAACGTGTGGAAGGCGTCCGCGAAGGCCTGTCCGTTCGGCAGGCTGTAGGCCGCGCCGATCCCGCCGGATCCCGAGTAGCCGGGGCCGTGGATGGTGCCGTGCACGGTCGAGGGTTCGAAGCCGACGTTCTCCATCACGTCGATCTCGCCCGAGTCGGGCCAGTTCACGGGCGTGCCGAGCATCCAGAACGCCGGCCACATGCCCTGACCGCGCGGTATCTTCATCCGCGCCTCGACGTGCCCGTACTGGGCGTTGAACTTCCCGGCGGTGTTCAGCCGGGCCGAGGTGTACTGGCAGCTGCCGTACCAGCACTGGTAACCGGCCGGGTTCTCCTTGCGGGCCGTGATGACCAGGTGGCCCTGGCCGTCCAGGGCCGCGTTGTTCGTGCCCGAGGTGTAGTACTCCCGTTCGTGGTTGTTGACGTTGTCGCCGGTCTCCAGATTCCACTTCGAGGAGTCGACCGCGGAGCCCGCGGGCCCGTCGAAGTTGTCGGAGAAGGTGGTGACGGTCGCCGCCGCCGGCGCGGCGGCCTGGGCCCGTGCCGGACCGACGGCGGCGGAACCGACCAGGGCGGCGGACAGGGCGGCGAGGAGACATCTGCGGAGCAGGCGTGGGGAGGCCATGGCTCTCCGTTCGGCGTGGGGGATGGAGTTGCCTCTTGATTTAAGGAGTGAGAAAAGGAGGCGTCAATACCCTGGTGCAGACCTGCTGTTGACGGACCGTCATGTGGCACGGGCATCTCCGGCGGTGAACTCTCCCGCGCAGTGGGGAGGTTGCCGGGCAACGGGCCCCGGATGCCGGGGGACGTTTCCGTTCACGCTCCCGGGGCACTCCGGTTGTGGACCCGCGTGCCGCCGCCCCTCCAGGGACCCCGCGGTGCTTGGATGCCCCGAGCGGCGCATCGGACATATCGCCGCGCACGTGTGCAGAGCGGACCGAGGAGGTGGCGGATGACCCGGCGTACGGCCTCCCGCACGGTCCTCCTCACCTTCGGTGAACTCCTGGCCTGGTGGGGTGCGCTGGCGCTGCTGTGGCTGGTGTTCATCACATCGGTCGACACCCTCGAACGGGTCGTCGGCGGGAGCGCCGCGGCGGTCGGGGCACTGCTGGCGCGGGCCGGCCGGCGGGCGGTGACCTGGCGGTGAACGGCTGGATCCTCGCGGCGACCGTCGAACTGGGCGGGGGAGGGGCGGCCGCTCTGTGGGGCGTCACCACGGGAGGACCGGCCCGACGGGTCGTCGCCCAGAACATGACCACCTCGGCCCTGTGCCCGGCCCTGCTGCTGTTCTCCCAGGGCTACGGCCGCCCGGCCTACGTCGACCTCGCCCTGCTGCTGGCCCTGCTCGGCCCGGTCGGCACGCTCGTCTTCGCCCGGCTCCTCTCGGACGACCTGGAGGGCGAGCGGCCGAGCGCGTGGGGGCTGACCTGGACCGCCGCCGCACTCAGCGCGGTGGTCGTGGCCGCTGTCTGCGCCGCCACCGGCCCCGGCCGTGCCATGGCGAAGCTCCTGGTCATCGGCGCCCTCCTCATCAGCGGCAACGTGATCGCCTCCCGCGCCCTGTCCGGCGGATTCCGGGGGGTGCGGGGTGGCTGACAGGAGTCCGGACAGCGCTCATGGACTCCCGGGCGTGGGCGTGTTGGCGCGGCGTTGCGCGGCGGCGGGCGTGCCGGTGAGCGTGCCAGTGGCCCGGCGGCCCGGATGCGGCATGGCTGTGAGGCGGCCCCAGGGGCGCGGGGTCGCTGAGGGCCTGCCAGGACCCGGGAGGGCCGACGGGCCGCCGGGACGTGGGACGGCCGACGTGCCCGCGAGGCGCCGGCGGGAAGGCGTCGCGTTCCGGGTGAGCGCACGAGGGCTGGCCGGTCATGCCGTCGCCGATGTGCTGGTGTGCCGGGTGGAGCGGTGCGTCGGAGCCGATGGGGGCGTACGCGCGTCGCAGGGGCGCGCGGTGGCCGGCGTACTGTCGGGCGGACCGGGCGGAGGTGCGGCGTGGACGATGCCGTGATCGTCGTGGCCCTGCTGCTGATGGCCGGCTGCGCCACCGCCGCCGTCGTCCAGCGCGACCCCGCACGGCAGGCACTGGTGCTGTCCGTGCTCGGGTCCGTGCTCGCCGTCCTGTTCACCGTGCTCCAGGCACCGGACGTCGGCCTGTCCCAGCTGGCCGTCGGTTCCGCGCTCACCCCGCTGCTGATCATGCTGAGCGTGCGCAAGGTCAGACGCCGCGGTCGCCCGGAGGACGGTGGTGCGAAGTGAACCGGCTGCGGCTCGCCCTGCTGGCCGTCGGCGGCGCCGGCCTGGCCGCCCTGCTCGTCACCGCCTGCCTCGACCTGCCCGGCTTCGGCGGCCGGAGCCATCCGTACGGCACCCGGGCTGTGCACGCCTCCCTCACCCGGCACACCGCCAACACCATCGCCTCCGTCAACTTCGACCAGCGCGCCTACGACACCGTCGGAGAGATGACCATCCTGTTCGCCGCCGTCCTCGGCTGTGTGGTGCTGCTGCGCCAGGCCCGCGACGAGCACCGGGCACAGCCGCAACCCGCCGAGGTGGCCCGGCCGGTCCGCCGCTACGCCCTGATCGTGCTGCCCGTCGCCCTGGTCACCGGTCTCTACGTCATCGCCCACGGCCAGCTCAGCCCGGGCGGCGGCTTCCAGGGCGGAGTCGTCGCGGCGACCGCCCTGCACCTGCTGTACCTCGGCGCCGACTACCGCGCGCTGGAACGCATCCGCCCGCTCGCCGTCTACGAGGCCTCCGACGCCCTCGCCGTCTCCTCCTACCTGGTGCTGGGCCTCGCCGGAGTCCTGGCCGGCACCGCCTTCCTGGCCAACACGCTGCTGCCGTACGGCACCTTCAACACGCTGTCCTCCGGCGGCACCGTCCCCCTGCTGAACGCGGCCATCGGCATCGAGGTGGCGAGCGCGGTCGTCGTGCTGCTCGCGAACTTCCTCGACCAGGCCGTCGAGATCGAGGAGGAGCACGGGAGTTGACCACCGTGATGCACGTCCTTCCCTACCTGGTCGCCGCCTACGTCTTCCTGACCGGCTGCTACGGCCTCGCCACCAGCCGCAACCTCATCCATGCCGTCGGCTGTCTCGCGGTCTGCCAGTCCTCCACCTATGTGCTGCTGCTGGCGGTCGGCTACCGGAACGGCGGCACCGCACCCGTCTTCTCCGACCTCGAGCCCGGCTCCCGGCCGCTGGTCGACCCGGTCGTCCAGGCGCTCACCCTCACCGACATCGTCGTCGGCGCCACCGCCACCGCCCTGCTGCTCGCCCTCGTCCTGCAGATCGCCAAACGGCACGGCACGGTCGACCCCGACGAACTGCGGGAGCTGCGCGGCTGATGCCCCATCTGCTCCCGCTGCTGGTCGCGATCCCCCTGCTCGGCGCCGCCCTGCTGGTGGCCATCGGCCGCCGTCTGCCCCGGATCGCCGCGGAGATCACCGGCTTCGTGGTCTCCGGCGGCACGGCCGCCCTCGCGCTGGTGCTGCTGCTGAACTCCTCACCGCCGATGGTCGAGTGGGTCGGCGGCTGGCAGCCCGTCGACGGCGAGAGCGTCGGCATCGTCGTCGTCGGCGACGGCCCCTCGCTCGGCATGGCCGCGCTGGTCTGCCTGCTGACACTGGCCGCACTCGCCTACTCCTGGCGGTATTTCGACGAACCGCCGCGCGGTCACCCCGGCGCCTTCACCGCGCTGATGCTGGTGTTCCAGGGCGCCATGTGCGGGTTCGCCATCGCGGGCGACCTGTTCAACGCGTTCGTCTTCTTCGAGCTGATGAGCGTCACCGCGTACGCGCTCACCGGCTACCGCATCGACGACCCGAAGGCCGTACAGGGCGCGCTGACCTTCGGTGTCGTCAACTCCCTCGGCGCCTACGCCATGTTGATGGGTATCGGCCTGCTGTACGCCCGTACCGGCGAGCTGGCCATGGCGAAGATCGGGCGCGGTCTCGACGCGGCGGCCGGGCACGGCGGTGCGGACGCGCTGGTCCTCGCCTCCTTCGTCCTCGTGCTGACCGGGCTGCTGGTGAAGGCGGCCGCCGTGCCCTTCCACTTCTGGCTCCCGGACGCCCACGCCGTCGCCCCCACCCCGGTGTGCATGCTGCTGTCCGGGGTGATGGTCGAACTCGGCGTCTACGGCGTCTGGCGGGTGTACGGCACCGTCTTCGCCGGACCCGGCGGAATCCCCGCCGCCGACCTGACCCGGGCCCTGGTGACGCTCGGCGCGCTCACGGCCGCGACCGGCGCCGTCATGTGCTGGTACCAGCGGCACATCAAGCGGCTCCTCGCCTACTCCACCGTCGCCCACACGGGGCTGTTCCTCGTGGGCATCGGCGTCCTCACCCCGCGGGGCGACGACGGGGTCGCCCTCTACATCCTCGGGCACGCCGGAGTGAAGGCCGCGCTGTTCGCCTGCGCGGGCGTCCTGCTCGACCGCTACGGCGGCCTCGACGAGCACACGCTGTACGGCCGGGCCCGTGAACTGCGCGCGACCGCGGTGATGTTCGCCGTGGGCGGTCTCGGTCTCGCGGGCCTGCCCCCGTTCGGTACGGGTCTCGGCAAGGCGGTCACCGAGGAGGCGGTCGGCGGCCCGCTCACCGTGGTGTACGTGGCCGCCTCCGCGATCACCGCCGGCGCCGTCCTGCGGGTCACCGCACGGGTGTTCCGCGGCCTCGGGCCGCGCCCCGAGGAAGCCGACGCCGACCTGGAGACCAGCGGATCCGAGGAGGAACCGGAGACGACCGGACCGCTGAGCCGGATCCCGGACACCATGACGACGGTCCCCGCCGTGCTGCTCGCCGCCGCCCTCGCCGTCGGATCGGTCCCCGGATTCGGCGACCTGGTGGCCCGTTCCGTCAACGAGGCGGGGTCGGGCGGCGCCCAGGCCTCGGCGCAGTGGACGGTGCACGGTGTCCTGCTGGGCCTGGCCTCCACCGCACTGGCCCTGGCCCTCGCCGGTCTCGCGGTGGCCCGCCCGCACTGGACCGCCGCCCCCGACTGGTCCCGGTTCCTGCGCCGGCTGCAGTCCGGCCATGTCGGCGACTACGTGGCCTGGCTGCTGATGGGCGCCACGGTGCTGGGGGTGCTGGCCCTGCCGGCGGTGTTCGGCGGCTGACCGGCACCTGTGCGACGGCTGTCGGATTCCTGTGTACAGCGGAATCCAGTCGCAGGTAAGGAACGCGCTTTTCCGCCGCAAATTCCATGTCGTGTGATTAAAGAGATGCCCTGGGTGTGGTGAGAGTTTCCTTGAAGGGGGCCGCTACGGCGTGGTGGGGGCGGGCGGTTGACGAACACTGCTGCGCATGGCCACGAACGTCCTCGACACAACCGCGTCCACCGGTGCCGCCCGCCGCGCACTCTGGCGATCACCGGCGGACGAGCCCGCGTACGCGCGCCCGGCGCTGCTGCTCCTCACCGTGCTCGCCGCCGTCCTCTACAGCTGGGGCATCGACCACAGCCAGTACCACACGTTCTATGCGAGCGCCGCCCGCAGCATGACGGAGAGCTGGAAGGCGTTCTTCTACGGCTCTTTCGACCCCGGGAATTCCATCACGCTCGACAAACTGCCCGGATTCCTGTGGCCGCAGGCGCTCTCCGCGAGGCTTTTCGGATTCCACCCCTGGGCGCTGGTCCTGCCGCAGGTCCTGGAGGGAGTGGCCAGTCTGCTCGTCCTGCACCGTCTGGTGCGCCGCTGGGCGGGGGTGAACGCGGCGCTGATCGCCTGCACGGCCTTCCTGGTGACCCCCGTGGCGGTCGGGTTGTTCCGCACCGCGGTCGAGGACCCCGCGTTCACGCTGTGCCTGCTGCTGGCGGCCGAGGCCACCGGGCGCGCCGCCCGCGACGGCCGGTTGCGCCCGCTGCTGGCGGCCGGTGCCTGGGTCGGCCTGGGCTTCCAGGCCAAGATGCTCGAGGCGTGGGCCGTACTGCCGGCGCTCGCCCTGGTCTATTTGCTGTCGGCACCCCTCACCCTGCGGCGGCGTCTGCTGCACCTCGGTGTGTCCGCCCTGGTGATGACCGCCGTGTCGGCGTCGTGGATGCTCGCCGTCACCCTCACCCCGGCCCAGGACCGGCCGTACGTGGATGGCACCACCAACAACTCCGCGTTCAGCATGGTGGTCGGCTACAACTTCCTGAACCGCTTCTCCTCGCTCGGCATCAGCGCGGCCTCCACGGGCAGCGTGAGCGCGACCCAGGGCGGCGGAGGCGGCCACACCGGCGCCGGACGGACATTCGGCGGCGCCGTTGGCACGGGTGCCGGGCTCGTCCGGGACGCTCGTGGACCGGCGGTCACCCCGGCCACGGCCGGGGCGGGTGCGGGCCGTCGCGGCGCCGGCGGGTTCGGCGAGGGCCAGAACGGCTGGTCGAAGATGTTCGGTACGGCGCTCGCCTCGCAGACCGGCTGGTTCTACCCGTTCGCCACGGTGGCCGCCGTTTGCGGACTGCTGTGGTGCCGGGGACGGCCGCGCACCGACCGGCTGCGCGCCGGATACGTCCTGTGGACCGCCTGGCTCGCCCTGTACTTCCTGGTCTTCAGCGCGGGCAGCGTCGGCGGCCACACGTACTACATGGGCGTCATCGCGGTACCGCTCGCCGCGCTCACCGGTGCCGGGAGCGTGCTGATGTGGCGCGCCCACCGGGCCGGCGGCCGCCGCGCCCGGGCCCTGCCGGGCGCGGTCGCGGCGACGGCCGCCTGGAGTGCGTACCTGGCGGGCCGGTTCCCGTCGTTCCTGCCCTGGCTGGCCCCCACGGTGACCGTGCTCGGCATCGCCGCGGTGGTGCTGCTCCTCCTCGCCCGGCCCGGAGGGCCCCGCGCGGCGGGCCGCCTCGCGCTCGCCGGGCCGGCCGCCGCCCTGGCCGCCCTGCTCCTCGCGCCGAGCGCATGGGCCGTACAGGTCTTCACCCCCGGTTACCGCACCTCCGCCATGGGCGCGATCGGCCCGTCCGCCCTGAACCGCGGTCCCGGGGCGGCAGGTTCGGGACCCGGTCGGCTCGGCCGGGCGGCGTGGGCCGGCGGCGGCACGTTCGGGCAGGCGGTCCCCGGTGGCATGCGCGGCTCGGGCCGGATCGGATCCGTCGGCGGGGACGGTTCCGGCGGCTGGGGCGGCTTCGGGGGCGCCGACGGCAGCGGCACCCTGAGCGCGGACCAGCGCCGGCTGCTCGACTACACCCGCGCGCACCAGGGCGCCGCCACCTACGTGTTCGCCGCCGGGAGCTGGAGCACCGCGTCGCCGTACATCCTGGCGACCGGCGCCCACGTGCTGCCGCTCGGCGGCTTCAGCGGCCGTGTGCCGTTTCCCACCCAGGCGCAGTTCCGGCGGCTGGTCGACGACGGCAAGGTGCGGTACGTGCTGCTGGGCGGCGGCCGCGGCATGGGCCCCGCGTCCGCAGGCACCGGGAGGACGGCCGCCACGCAGATCACCGCCTGGGTGCGGTCCGCCTGCACCGAGGTCCCGGCTTCGGCCTACGGCGGGACGACCCCGTTCGGCGACGCGCGGACGGCGACCGCCCAGACCCTCTACCGGTGCGGCCCCGGTCGGTAGCATGATCCCGGTCCTGCGGTGATCAGGCGAGGAGCGGATCATGCGAGACATCGCCGTCTTCAGCGGCAGTGCCCACCCCGACCTGGCCCACGAGGTCTGCGCCCACCTCGGCGTACCGCTCAGCCCGACCCGCATGAGCCGGTTCGCCAACGACTGCCTCGGGGTGCAGCTCCAGGCCAACTGCCGGGAGCGGGACGTCTTCCTGATCCAGCCGCTGGTCCGGCCGGTGCAGGAGCACCTGGTGGAGCTGCTGCTCATGTGCGACGCCGCCCGGGGCGCCTCCGCGGCCCGGATCACCGTCGTCATGCCCCACTACTCCTACGCCCGCTCCGACAAGAAGGACGCGCCGCGCATCTCCATCGGCGGCCGGTTGGTCGCCGATCTGCTCGTGGCGGCGGGCGCGGGCCGGGTGCTCGCCATGACCCTGCACTCCCCGCAGGTGCACGGCTTCTTCTCGGTGCCGGTGGACCATCTGAACGCGCTGCGCGAACTCGCCGCGCACTTCCGGCAGTACGACCTGACCCACACCACGGTCGTCTCGCCGGACCTCGGCAACGCAAAAGAGGCCGCCGCCTTCGCCCGGCTGATCGGGGCTCCGGTGGCGGCCGGAGCCAAACAGCGGTTCGCGGACGACCGGGTGACCATCAGCTCCGTCATCGGCGATGTCACCGGCCGGGACGTCATCGTGCTGGACGACGAGATCGCCAAGGGCAGCACGGTGGTGGAACTCCTGGCCCGGCTGCGGGAGCTGGGTGCCCGAACGGTCCGGGTGGCGTGCACGCACGGGCTGTTCGCGGCGGGTGCGCTGAAGCGGCTGAGCGAGCAGCCGGACGTGCTGGAGATCGTCTGCACCAACACCGTGCCGCCCCCCACGGAGGAGCGGCACACCGACAAGCTGAGGGTGCTCACCATCGCCCCGGCCCTCGCCGAGGCCGTACGGCGCATCCACAACGGTGAATCGGTCAGCGCCCTGTTCGAGCAGTCGTAGCCAGGGCCGCGTCCAGCGTCGGCTGCGGCGGCAGCAGCCGGGACAGACCCGTGACCCGGAAGACGCGCAGGGTCAGCGGATGCGTGCACACCAGGTGCACCTGCCCGCCGCCGTCCAGCACCCTGGCGCGGGCCCGGTACAGCAGCCGCAGCCCCGAACAGTCGAAGAACTCCACCGACCGCAGGTCGATGACGACAAGTGCCCCGGGCCGGCCGGTGACCCGGTCCAGCAACGGGCCGACCTCCGTCGCCGAGACCAGGTCGATCTCGCCCCGCAACTCCAGCACCGTGTGCGCCCGGTGCTCGTACACACGGAGGTGACGGGTGAGCGGTGCAGGCTCGTCTCGCACGACGGCATCACCTCCCACCCGTGCCCGGACGTCGGTCTCCCGATCGTCAAGTTACCCTCGATGGAAGGAATTTGAGCATGTTCGGTTGACATATGTCTTCGAGTTTGAGGCGTGTCGTCCAGTAACCCTTCTCAGTAGGCCGAGCGTTGCCGCTCAGTCGACCAGAAGGACCAGCTTCCCCGTGGTCCGTCCGGTGTCGCCCACTTCATGCGCCTTCGCCGCCTCGGCCAGCGGGAACGTCCCGGCGATCGTCGCCTTCAGCTTCCCGGACTCCGCCAGCTCCGCGACCTTCTCCATCCCGGCCCGGTCGGCGTCCACCAGCATGCGCACAGCCCGTACACCGCGCCGCTCGGCCTCGTCGTGGAACTCCGTCGAGCCCACCGGCAGGATCGACACCACCACACCGCCCGGCCGCAGCACCTTCAGCGACTCCACGGAGGTCTCGCCGCCGAGCGTGTCCAGGACCACGTCGACGTCCCGCACCGCCTCGGTGACGTCGGTCGCCCGGTAGTCGACCGGCTCGTCCACGCCGATCTCCCGCAGGAAGTCGTGCTTGCCCGCGCTGGCCGTGCCGATCACATACGCACCGCGCGCCTTGGCGATCTGCACCGCCACATGCCCGACCCCGCCGGCCGCCGCGTGGATCAGCACCCGCTGCCCGGGCCGCACGTCCGCGTGCTCGGTCAGCGCCTGCCAGGCGGTCAGGGACACCAGCGGCAGCGCGCCCGCCTGGGTGTGGTCGATCGAGGCCGGCTTGTGCGCCAGGGCGCGCACCGGGGCGATCACGTACTCGGCGTGCGAGCCGTGGCCGTACGGGTAGGGCAGCATGCCGAAGACCTCGTCGCCGGGCTCGAAGGCGGCCACGCCGATCCCGGTCTCGACGACCTCGCCGGAGACGTCCCAGCCGAGGACGAACGGCGGCTCGCCCAGGAAGCCGCCGGTGGCCCGGTGCTTCCAGTCGGTGGGGTTGACCCCGGCCGCCCGGACCCGGACCAGCACCTGGTTGGGGCCCGGCTTCGGCCGCTGCATCCGTACTTCCTTCAGGACCTCGGGACCGCCGAGGACGTCCTGGCCGATGGCTCGCATCGTGTTCACATCGCTCATGGTCACCCAGCCTGCCCGGAGCAGCCCTCCCGGAAAATGGCATGAATGCCAACCTTCGATAAGATCGTGCCATGCATGGCAAACGGAGTCCCGAGCGGGTGGTCGTCCTGGCCCTCGACGGCGTCTACCCCTTCGAGCTGGGCATCCCCAGCCGCATCCTGGGGGCCGCCGACGGCCGGTACGAGGTGCTGACCTGTACGGTCGACGGCCGCCCGGTGCGCACCAACGCCGACTTCACGATCGGTGTCGAACACGGCCCGGAGATCCTTCGGACGGCGGACACCGTGGTGGTCACCTCGATGCCGCCCGCCCACATCCCCGCCGGACTGCCGGACGAGGTCGCCGCGGCCCTCGCCCACATCCGCCCGGACGCCCGGATCGTCTCGATCTGCACGGCCGCGTTCGTGCTCGCCGAGGCCGGCCTGCTCGACGGCCGCCGGGCCACCACCCACTGGCAGGTGGCCGACCTGTTCCGCCGCCGCTTCCCGCGGGTGGACCTCGACCCGGACGTCCTGTTCGTCGCCGACGGCCGCATCCTCACCTCGGCCGGCGCCGCCTCCGGTGTGGACATCTGCCTGCACATCGTCCGCACCGACCACGGCGCTGAGCTGGCCAACTCCGTCGCCCGCCGCTGTGTCGTCCCGCCGTTCCGGGACGGCGGCCAGGCCCAGTACATCGAGCAGCCGGTCCCCGTCAGCGGCGCGGCGAGCACGGCCGCGACCCGCGCCTGGGCGCTGGAGCGCCTGGACGAGCCGCTCACCCTGTCCGACCTCGCCGGCCACGCCCGGATGAGCCTGCGCACCTTCGCCCGCCGCTTCAACGACGAGGTCGGCCTCAGCCCCGGCCGCTGGCTGATCCAGCAGCGCATGGCCCGCGCCCGGCATCTGCTGGAGTCCAGCGACCTGCCGGTCGACCGGATCGCCGCCGAGGTCGGCTTCGCCACCGGCGCCTCGCTGCGCCAGCACCTGCACGCGGCGATCGGGGTGTCCCCGCAGACGTACCGCCGGACCTTCCAGCAGGCCCGCTGAACCGTTCCGGCCGGCTGCGGGGGACCCGGACGGCGGCCCACGCACTCATTCGGCGGCGTACACCCGCTCACCCCCCACGTAGGTGAGCGCCACCGCCGTCTCCGCGACCGCCTCCGGCGGCCCGGCGAACGGATCGCGGTCCAGCACCACCAGATCGGCGAGCGCGCCGACGGCCACCCGGCCGGTGTCGTCCAGATGGTTCACGTACGCGGACCCGGCCGTGTACGCCGTCAGCGCGTCCGCGAGGCCGAGCCGCTCCTGCGGCAGGAACACCGGGCCGCTGCCGCCCGGCTCGACCCGGTTGACCGCGACATGGATGCCCTGCAGCGGATCGGGGCTGCTCACCGGCCAGTCGCTGCCCGCCGCGAGCCGCGCCCCCGAACGCAGCAGCGCCCCGAACGGGTACTGCCACGCGGCCCTCTCCGCGCCGAGGAACGGGATCGTCAGCTCGTCCATCTGCGGCTCGTGCGCCGCCCACAGCGGCTGGATGTTCGCGGTCGCGTCGAGCCGGGCGAAACGCGGCACGTCGTCCGGGTGCACGACCTGAAGATGCGCCAGATGCGGCCGGGTGTCGCTCGGCCCGTTCGCGGCACGGGCCGCCTCGATCGCGTCCAGCGCGTCGCGTACGGCCCGGTCGCCCAGCGCGTGGAAGTGGCACTGGAAGCCAAGGGCGTCCAACTCGGTGACGTACTTGGGCAGTTGTCCCGGGTCGATGAAGCTCTTGCCGCGGTTGGCGGTCGCGCACCCGCACCGGTCCAGATAGGGATCCAGCAAGGCGGCCGTACCGTTCTCGGCGACCCCGTCCAGCATCAGCTTCACCGTGCCCGCCCGGAACCGGCCGTGGCTCAACGCCGCCCGCTTCTCCGCGAGTTCGGGGATCTGCTCGGCCCCGCGTTCCCGGTCCCACCACAGCGCGCCCCGCACCCGCGCGGTGAGCGAGCCGTCCCGCGCCGCCGTGAGATAGGCCGCGGCCGGGTCGTCCATCCCGAGGAAGTCACCGACGAGCGCGTCCTGCCAGGCGGTGATGCCGAGCGCGTGCAGATGCCGCTGGGCGTGCAGCAGCGCGGCCAGCCGGTCGGCCGGCGTGGCGGGCGGGGCGAGCCGGCCGACCAGCTGCATCGCACCCTCCTGGAGCGTGCCGCTCGGCTCTCCGGAGGCGTCCCGCTCGATCCGCCCGTCGGCCGGGTCGGGCGTGTCCCGGTCGATCCCGGCCAGCTCCAGCGCCCGGCTGTTGACCCAGGCGCCGTGGTGGTCCCGGTTGGGCAGATACACCGGGCGGTCCGGTACCACCGCGTCCAGCAGCTCCTTCGTCGGCGTACCCCCCTCGAACGCCTCCATCGACCAGCCGCCGCCCAGGATCCACTCCCGCTCCGGACGGGCCTCGGCGTACGCCCGTACGGCGGCCACGGTCTCCTCGGCCGTCGCCCGGCCCGACAGATCGCACTGGGCCAGTTCCAGACCCGCCGGCACCGGATGTACGTGAGCGTCCTGGAAGCCGGGCAGCAGCAGCCGGCCGGCGAGGTCGACCACGTCCGTGCGCGGCCCGGCGAGGTCGCGCAGCTCGTCGTGCCCGACGGCGGTGATCCGGTCCCCGGTGACGGCCACAGAGGTTGCCGTACGGCCGTCCGGAGTGAGGACGGGACCGCCGGTGAAGAGGAGATCAGCGTGCATGATGCCTTTCCTGACAGGTCAGTTGGAGGTGGTGAGCAGCTCGGGTGCGTCGGCGTCGGTGCCCGCCCCGGTACGGAAGTACGGCGACCTGCGCACCCACCTGGCCCACGCGGCCACCGCGAACCCGGACACGATCATCGCGACCGGCATCAGCAGCAGGAACCAGCCGTTGTCCGCGCGGAGTTCGAGATGGTCGGCGGAGGTGTAGAAGGACCAGCAGAGATAGCCGCCGAGGCCCAGCAGGGCCAGCGCGCTGAGCGTGGGCAGCAGCACCGCCCGGACACCCTGCCGCCAGTCGTCCCGCAGCAGCGAGCGGAAGCGTACGGCGGCCGCCAGCGCGGTGAGCGCGTAGGACAGGGCGACGACGATGCCGACGGCGTTCACGATCGCGTCGATCATGTCGGCGAGGCGGGGGATCACCAGCGCGCCCGCCGCCACCGCGACGGCCAGCGCCCCGATCAGCAGCGTCCCGGCCGCCGGAGTCCCGTACCGGGCACTGACCCGGGACCACACCGGTCCGAGGGTACGGTCCCGGCTCATCGCGAACATCCCGCGCGCCGTCGGGATGACCCCGGCCTGCAGCGAGGCCACCGCCGAGAACATCAGCGCCACCAGCGGCAGCGCGGCCAGCGGCTGGTCGGCCAGCCGGTCCCCGTAGTAGGCGAGCCCCTGCGCGCCGTGACCGGCCAGCTCTCCCTGGGACAGGACCCGTTGGAAGGCCACCGAGCCGAGCAGGAACAGCCCGAGCATCGTCACCAGGGTGATGGTCCCGGCCCGGGAGGCGTCCCGGGGGTCGCGCACCTCCTCGTTGACGGTGAACGCCGCCTCGAAGCCCCAGTAGCAGAACACGGACAGCAGCAGGCCCTGCGCCAGCGCCGTCGCCGAGGGAATCGCGAACGGGTCGAACCAGGAGAGGCTGAAGGAGTGCGCCCCGGTGACGATGCCGTAGCCGCAGAACCCGAGCAGGACCACGTACTCGAAGACCAGCAGCCCGGTCTGCAGCCGGGCCGCCGTGCGCACACCGGTCACGGCGGTCAGGGTGACGGCGACCAGGACGACGATCCCCACCGCCGTCGTCTGGGCGGTCGAGCCCGGGTCGAGGCCGAGGGATCCGATCCGGTGCAGCCCCGCTTCACCGGCGAGCTGCAGCAGCGCCGACCCGGTGACGGCCGTCGTGTAGGCGAGGAACGCCACGCTCGCCACGAAGTTCACCCAGCCGACCATGAAGCCGAGCCAGGGGCTGAGCGAACGGCCCACCCACACATAGCCGTTGCCCGCGTTCGGTTCCACCCGGTTCAGCCGCGAGTAGGCCCCGGCGATGCCGAGGACGGGCAGGAACGCCAGCAGCATGATGGCCGGCAGGTGCGGGCCGACCACGCCAGCGGTCACCCCGAGCCCGATGCCGATGCTGGTCGTGGCGGCCGTACTGGAGGCGGCGACGGCGACGCCGTCCACCACGCTCAGGGACCTGCGCAGCTCGGGCCGCGCGGGGGGATCCACTCCCAAGGGTGTGTCGCTCATGGCCGGTTCTCCGCTCGCACCGCGGGGCCCCGGACGGCCCCGGTGACCGGACATGTAACTGCCGGGGTACTTAACAGGTCAACGGTGTTGTCATAAGGTGCCGGGCACACCCCCAGGGAGGCCTCATGACCGACCGTGTCGTCCCGGCCGCCGCCCGGCAGCGCCGCCGCCCCACCAAACAGGGCGTGATGCTGTCCGAGGAGCTGATCGTGGAGACCGCCCTCCGGCTGATCGAGGAGCACGGCGCCGACGCGCTGTCCGTGCGCCGCCTCGGCCGGGCCCTCGGCGCCGACCCCAGCTCCCTCTACCGGTACTTCCGGCACACCGACGACCTGATGCTGGCCATCGCCGACGAGCTGATCGGCCGTACCCTGCGGACCTGGCGGCCGACCGGCGACTGGGCCGCCGACCTGCGCGACCTGGGCCTGCGCATGCACGCCGGGGCCCTCGCGCACCCCCGGGCGGCGATGCTCAGCGCCCACCGCGTCACCGGGCGCGCCCATGAGATCCAGGCCGTCGAAAGCATCCTCGGGGTGCTGCGCCGGGCGGGTTTCCCGGCCCCGGAGGCGGTGCGGATCTACCACGCGTTCGTCGACCAGGCCCTCGCCTTCGGCGCCCTGGACTCCGCGGGCACCGCCCTGCCCCGGGCCGCGCGCGAGGCCGAGGCAGAGGTATGGCGGAGCACCTACGGCCGGCTGCCCGCCGAGACCCACCCGCACATCGCGGCCACCGCCCCCCATCTCGTCGCCACCATGCGCTCCAGCTCCTACCCGGCCGCCCTGGAACTCCTCCTGACCGCCGCCCGGACACGCCTTGATCACATTCGTGCGGGGACCGGGGGCTGACGGCCACACTGGACGGGACCGGATCCCGAGGAGGCCGTACGCCATGACCCCACCGCCCGCCCGCACCGCCGCAGAGCGCAAGAAGGACACCCTCCACCGGCTGGAGAACGACGTCGACGCGTGGGTCGCCACCGCCGCCCCCGACGGCGCCGCCCCCTATCTCGTGCCGCTGTCCTTCGTGTGGGACGGCGCCACCTTGCTGATCGCCACCCCGGCCGAGAGCCCCACCGGCCGCAACCTCGTGGCCACCGGCCGGGCCCGCCTCGGCCTCGGCCCGACCCGGGACGTCGTCGTGATCGAGGGCACCGTCCAGTCGGTCGTCCCGGAGGACCTCCCCGAGGAGGACGCGGAGGTCTTCGCCGGCAAGACGGGCTTCGACCCCCGCCAACTCGCCACGCGCTACCTGTACTTCAGGGTGCTCCCGCAGCGTGTGCAGGCGTGGCGCGAGGAGAACGAGCTGAAGGGCAGGGAGCTGATGCGCGACGGGCAGTGGCTCAGCGCCCCGTAGGGGCGGCTCGGCCCCGTGTGCCCTCCTCGGAGGCCACAGGCCAGACCCCCGTGGACCGGGCAATCGCCTTCGCCCCCGTACGATTCACCGCACTGCGCACCACGGCGAAGATCGCCCCCTGCACCGCCGCCGCCAGCAGAATCTCCCCCCACCCCCGGTCCCGGTCCAGGGCGTCGGGTGCCTCCTCCTCGTGCCGGAGCGCCATCCACGCCTTCCGGAAGGCGATACCGGCCAGCGCACCGCTCGCCCAGCTGAGCACGAAACCGATCGGCTGGTAGACGAAGGGAAGCTTCTTCTTCTTTGTCTTGCCCATGTGTCACTTCTTCCTCGTCGGGCGGCCCTCATGCGGGCCGCCCCTCGGGGGCCACCCGTTCGCCGGGGGCGTGATGGACGGCGTCGAACCGGACCAGCGTCGCGAACAGCCGGATGTCCGCTTCCGTGCGGGTGCCGCCGACCGGGAACCGCCGTCCGGCCGGCCGTTCGACGATCGGTTCCAGCCACCGGAAGACACCCGCCCACCCCTCCTCGTAATCCTTCTGGCCCCTTTCGGCGCGTGGAACGGTGTGATCCGCCTGCTCGGGGGCAGTCGGCGTTGGGTGAGCGGGACATCGTCCGAGGGCGAGCGGAACGGTGAGCAGAGCCGCGGGACGCCCGGCACGGTCGTCAGGGCCGACCGGAGCACCAGGGTCACCGTCCTGGTGGCGCTCGCCGCCAACGTGCTGATCGCCGTGGCCAAGGCCGTCGGCGGGGTCCTCGCCGGCTCGCCCGCGCTGCTGTCCGAGGCCGCGCACTCCGTCGCCGACAGCTTCAACGAGGTGTTCCTGCTGGCCGCGCTGCGCCGCAGCCGGCGCCCCGCGGACGAACAGCACCCCTTCGGCTACGGCAAGGAACGCTTCTTCTGGTCCCTGCTCGCCGCCGTCGGCATCTTCGTCATGGGCGGCTGCTTCTCCTTCTTCCAGGGCGCCGAGGCACTGCGTCAGGGCACCGAGGAGAAGTTCAGCGGTTATGTGGCCGGTCTGGCCGTGCTGGGCGTGGCCCTGGTCGCCGAGGGCGCCTCGCTGCTGCGGGCCCTGTACCAGGCGCGCCGGCAGGGCGGCGGGCCGGGCGGGACGGGCGACCCGGCGCTGCGCACGGTGGTCGCCGAGGACGGCACCGCGGTGCTCGGTGTGACGCTCGCCCTCGCCGGGATGGGGGTGCACATGGTCACGGGGCAGGTCGCCTGGGAGGCGTCCGCGTCGCTGGCGATCGGCGTCCTGCTCGTGTACGTCGCCTACCGGCTCGGCCGCGAGGCCCGCGACCGGCTCATCGGCGAGGCCGCCGACCCGGAGCTGAGCGGCAGGATCCGCTCGCTGCTGCAGGCCCAGCCGGAGATCGACAGCGTGGAGGCGCTGTTCACGATGAAGATGGGCCTCGACTCCACCCTGGTGGCCGCCCGCATCGACCTGGCGCCGGGCCTGGACAGCGAGCGGGTGGAGGAGGTCGCCGTACGCATCAAGCGGTCCCTGGCCCGGATGTGCCCCGAGGCCGACCAGATCTTCCTGGACGTGACCGACCGGCCGGCGGGCGAGGCACGAGAAAGCCCCGCCGCGACGGGGGAACGCGGCGGGGCCTGACGCACGAGTGCCCGCCCCGAGACGGGCCCACACCCTTACGGCGCGGATATTTCCGAAACCCGCCGGTACCCGGCGCGAATCAGCTCTCGTCGAAGGGCTCCAGCACGAAGACGGGGATCTCGCGCGACGTCTTCTTCTGGTAGTCGGCGTACGGCGGGTACGCGGCGACGGCCCGCTCCCACCACCGAGTCTTCTCCTCGCCGGTGACCTCACGGGCCCTCATGTCCTGCTTGACCGGCCCGTCCTGCAGCTCGACATGCGGATCGGAGACGATGTTGAAGTACCACACCGGATGCTTGGGCGCGCCGCCCTGCGAGGCGACCACCGCGTACCGCCCCTCGTGCTCCACCCGCATCAACGGCGTCTTGCGGATCTTCCCGCTCTTCGCGCCCCGGCTGGTCAGCACGACGACCGGCAGCCCGGTGTCCATCAGGGTGGTGCCCTTCGTCCCGCCCGAGCTCTCGTACAGCTCGACCTGCTCGCGCACCCACTGCGCCGGGCTGGGTTCGTACTCGCCCTCAAGAGGCATGGGATCCGTCCCCTTCGTCGGTCCAACAGCTGTCTGCCACCGGCATTCAACACCCGTGGCCCCGCGAATCATCCGTGCCGCGGTCCGCTTGCGCCGACGGGGGGACGACCTCCGGGGTTCGCACCGCGGTGCTGCTGGTGGTTCAGTGGTCAGTGTCCTGACCGCCGAGCCGCGGGAGGTGACCATGGAGTCGGCCCCCTCGTGCCGACCGGCGACGTGGTCGTGCCAGATGCCGTCCGGCACACGGCGGCACCGGGCGGCAGAGCCCGCGCCGCCCCGCACCTGACCGGCCGGAATCCGCCCCCGCGACCACTCGTCTTCGGCCAGATCACCCACATCGCCGAACTGGCCGAACTTCCAGTCGACCCATAGATGCCCGGGGCATCTAATGAAGATCGGCACGACGCACCTCTTCGTCTGCGAGGTCTTCCATGACGGAACTGACGGACCCCACCGGCCCGGCGAACCCGGCCGCCCCCGTCGCCTTCCCGCAGGACCGCACCTGCCCCTACCACCCGCCCACCGGATACGAGCCGCTGCGGGACGGACGAGCCCTGTCCCGCGTCACCCTCTTCGACGGCCGCGAGGTCTGGGTCGTCACCGCCCACGCCACCGCCCGCGCCCTGCTCGCCGACCCCCGCCTGTCCAGCGACCGCCGCCGTCCCGGCTTCCCCATCCCCGCGGAACGCTTCGCGGGCGTCCGCGACCGCCGGGTGGCCCTGCTCGGGATGGACGATCCCGAACACCAGCGCCAGCGGCGGATGATGATCCCGTCGTTCACCGTCAAACGCGCGGCCGAGCTGCGGCCGTGGATCCAGCGGACCGTGGACGGGCTGCTGGACGAGATGATCGCGCAGGGGCCGCCCGTGGATCTGGTCTCCGCCTTCGCCCTGCCCGTGCCGTCGATGGTGATCTGCGGCCTGCTCGGAGTGCCGTACTCGGACCACGAGTTCTTCGAGGAGCAGTCCCGCAGGCTGCTGCGCGGCCCGCGGGCGGCCGACTCCGTGGACGCCCGCACACGCCTGGAGGAGTACCTCGGCGCCCTGATCGACGACAAGGCGAAGCAGGCGGAGCCCGGCGACGGCATCCTCGACGACCTCGTCCACCAGCGGCTGCGCGACGGCACACTGGACCGCGCCGAGCTCGTGTCGCTGGCTCTCATCCTGCTGGTCGCGGGGCACGAGACGACCGCCAACATGATCTCCCTCGGCACCTTCACCCTGCTCCAGCACCCCGACCGGCTGGCCGAGTTGAGCGCCGACCCGGCGCTGCTGCCCGCCGCCGTGGAGGAGCTGATGCGGATGCTGTCCATCGCGGAGGGCCTGGCGCGGGTGGCGCTGGAGGACATCGAGATCGCCGGCACCGTCATCCGGGCCGGCGAGGGCGTGCTCTTCTCGACCTCGGTGATCAACCGCGATCCGGCCCTCTACGACGCCCCCGACACCCTGGACTTCCGTCGCCCCGTGCGCCACCACGTGGCGTTCGGCTTCGGGATCCACCAGTGTCTGGGGCAGAACCTGGCCCGCGCTGAGCTGGAGACCGCCCTGGGCGGCCTGCTGACCCGGCTGCCGGGGCTGCGCCTGGCCGTCCCGGCCGAGGAGATCCCCTTCAAGCGCGGCGACACGATCCAGGGGATGCTGGAACTCCCCGTGACCTGGTAAGAGGCTCTGCTCATGCACATCGACATCGACAAGGACGTCTGTATCGGCGCGGGTCAGTGCGCGCTGGCGGCACCGAACGTCTTCACCCAGGACGACGACGGCTACAGCACCCTGCTGCCCGGACGTGAGGACGGCGAGGGGGACCCGATGGTCCGGGAGGCGGCCCGCGCCTGCCCGGTGGGCGCGATCAAGCTGTCCTAGGCCCTGTCGTCGGACTCCCTCCACCAGCCGGGCGGGACGACGGGAGTCCGACCGCAGGATCTAGGCCGGACGGCCGGGCCCGCCCGGGCCGGCGGCCGTCATCAGGGCCCGCGCCGCCTCGCGGGCCTCGGCCGCCGGCCGGGTGGTCCCCGTGATGCCGGCGGTCACCATCGCGCCCTCGGCGAGCAGGAACAGGGGTCCGGTGAGCGCGGCGGGCAGTCCGGCGTCCGCCACGAGCGAGGCGAGGTAGTCCCGGAACGCCTCCTTGTGGGCCCGCACCTGCTCGGCGACCAGTCCGGAGGTGGCACCCAGTTCGCCGTAGGCGTTGATCCAGGCGCAGCCGCGGAAGCCGTCCTCGCCGAACCACCCCTCCAGCCAGTCGAACACGGCCGGGATCCGCTGCCGCGGGTCCCGCTGCCCGGCCACGTGCTCGGCGAGACGCCCGCGCCAGCGCTCGTCCCGCCGGGCCAGGTAGGCGGCGACGAGCTGCTCCTTGGCGGGGAAGAGCTGGTAGAGGCGCTTGAGCGAGACCCCCGACGCGCCGCGCAGTTCGTCCATCCCCACGGACTGCACGCCCCGGGCGTAGAACAGCTTCTCGGCGGCGTCGAGCGCCCTGTCCCGGGCGGCCGCGCTGTCCATCGGCGACACCATCACCCCTCCATGCCCCTGGCCTGCCGCGCTCCTTGACTGGAGAACGAGCGTTCTCCTACGGTAGCAGCCGCCCGGAGAACGTGCGTTCTCCGCCGTTGTCCGAGCCCAGGAGGAGACCATGACGGACCGCCCGCCCCTGCCGCCGTTCACCCGTGAGACCGCCGCGCAGAAGGTCCAGGCCGCCGAGGACGCCTGGAACACCCGCGACCCGCACAAGGTGGCGCTCGCCTACTCCGAGGACTCCGTCTGGCGCAACCGCGACACCTTCGTCACCGGCCGCGCCGGGATCGTCGCGTTCCTGACCGCCAAGTGGGAGCGCGAGCTGGACTACGCGCTGCGCAAGGACCTGTGGGCCTTCGACGGCAACCGCATCGCCGTCCGCTTCCAGTACGAGTCCCGGGACACGGACGGCCGGACGTGGCGCTCCTACGGCAACGAACTGTGGGAGTTCGACGAGCACGGGCTGATGACCCGGCGGGAGGCCAGCATCAACGACGTACGCATCGAGGAGAAGGACCGCCGTATCCACGGCCCGCGCCCCGAGGCCGAGCGAGGGGTGTCGTTCCCGCTTCAGTAGGGTTCCCGGATGACCGAACAGGCCGGGAAACCCTTCCTCTACGTCGTCGTCTGCGCGGCCGGGATCGCCGCCAGCGTCAGCAAACTGATCGGCGCCGCCCAGGAACGCGACTGGGAGGTCGGCGTCATCGCCACACCGGTCGCCATGGGCGGCTTCTTCGACAGCGAGGCCGTGGCGGCGCAGACGGGCCGGCCCGTCAGATCGGCCTGGCGCACGCCGGCCGACCCGCGCCCCTTCCCGCCGCCGGACGCCGTCGTGGTGGCACCCGCCACCTTCAACACCGTCAACAAGTGGGCCACCGGCATCGCCGACACCCTCGCGCTCGGCACCCTGTGCGAGGCCGCGGGCCTGGGCATACCGGTCGCCGTCCTGCCCTGCGTCGCCGACGCGCTGGCCGCCCATCCCGCCTACCGGGACAGCCTGGCACGGCTGCGCGCGATGGGCGTCCGCTTCGGCGACCCGTACACCGGCGAAGCCCGGCCGGACGGCGGGCGGCCGGACTTCGCCTGGGAACGTGCGCTGGATCTGCTCTAGCGGCAGGTCAGCGTCGGCCCGGCCAGCATGTTCCCGGTGAACATGTCCTGGCCCTTCGGCACCCAGTAGCCGAGCTTCGACACCACCGTGGAGCACTTCGCCCCCACCGTGAAGCGGACCTTCAGTGTCTCCGGGTGGCCGGGCTGCAGCTCGGTCACCGTACAGTCCAGGGAGTGCGCCAGCCGGGTCTTGCCCGGGTACCGCCCCACCAGCGGGTTGACGCAGCGCTTGTCGGCCGTGCTGATCCGCAGACCGGTGCCCTCCTGGCCGATCATCCCCAGCCGCGCGTTGCCGTCGCCCTCGGTGCTGTCCCGGCGGATCGTGTACGTCACCGTGGTCGTGGCGTTGCGGCGCAGCACGCTCTTGTCGACGGTGACGGTGTGCGTCGCCTTCGCCTTGGGCGCGGTCAGCGCGACGGTGGCCTGCACCGTGCCCTTGAGGTCGACCCCCGCGGGCGTCGACCGGACGCGCACGGTGGCGCTGATGTCGTAGGTGCCCGGACCCGGGTACAGCCCCGAACCGGGCAGCGCTCCGGTGCCCAGCGTCTTGCCGGACCGGGCGACCTTCCACGTGCCCTCGGTGCGGCAGGCGTAGCGGACCCGGGTGCGGCCGATCCGGCAGGTGGCCGGGGCCGTGATGTTGAATCTCGGGGAGCCGGTGTCCGCGCACAGGCTCACATCGGCCTCCTCGCCGTGCGCACCGCGCAGCGTGCCGGCGAGCGAGCACAGCGTGCCAGGGGTCTCCGGCGCCGGTGCGGCGGCGGACTGCGCGCAGGCGGGGGCGACGAGGGCCAGTGGCAGCAGCGCTGCTCCGGCAAGGATCCTCAGGGTGGTGGAACGAGTCGGCACCGCGTTTCCTCCGGGGCGGCCGAGACCGGCCGGATGCCGGTCGTCTGCGCCGAGGATGAGCCGACCGTACGACGATCGGCCGCTCCCACGCCGGATGATCACCTGGGGGTACCAATGCGGCGCCCGGCCACTCCGCCTTCCGTACGTACCCCTCGCTTCCCGGAGTGGACACGTCCCCCTCCCGCCGGACGATGCCCAGCCGGTCGCCCCGATGGGCGAGCGCCGAGCGCGACCCGCCGTCGGTGTACTCGATGTCCGCCACCCGGTCGTCGAACGCCTTCGCGAACACTGCGCGATGGCAAGGCGCGGGCGTGCGCGTGCCGGGACAGCAGGGTCATGAAGGCGGTCGCGTCGGCCGGGGTGAGCAGGCGGTGGGAGCGGGTGCAGCTGTCGTGGTTGTGCGGCTCGACGGCGTCGAAGCCCTTCTTCGCGCAGCCGTCGACCCACCCGTTCACCCGCTCGGCCACCCGCTCCCGCTCGGCCGGGGTGCGGAGGCCGAGCAGGGCCTCGTTCCAGTCCACGCCGGGCGGCGCGGCACGTGGCAGGATCAAATCGCCCGCGCGCCGCGGTCGTCAAGCCGGTGCCGGGCCACGCCGTAGGCTCGTGGGTGACCATCGTCCCGAAGGCAGGAGCAGCAACGATGCAGTACGTGAAGCTCGGTTCGACGGGCCTGGACGTCTCGCGGATCTGTCTGGGCTGCATGACCTACGGCCTGCCCGACCGCGGCGTCCACGAGTGGACACTCGACGAGGAGGCGTCCCGCCCGCTCGTCCGGCAGGCGCTGGAGGCGGGCATCACCTTCTTCGACACCGCGAACGTCTATTCCGACGGCACCAGCGAGGAGATCGTCGGCAAGGCCCTGCGCGACTTCGCGAACCGCGACGAGATCGTGCTGGCCACCAAGGTGCACGGCCGGATGCGGCCGGGCCCCAACGGCGCCGGGCTGTCCCGCAAGAACATCATGACGGAGATCGACCACAGCCTGCGCCGCCTCGGCACCGACTACGTCGACCTCTACCAGATCCACCGCTACGACCACGCGACCCCCGTCGAGGAGACGATGGAGGCGCTGCACGACCTGGTCAAGGCGGGCAAGGTCCGCTACATCGGGGCGAGTTCGATGTACGCCTGGGAGTTCTCCAAGCTGCAGTACACGGCGGAGCGGCACGGCTGGACGAGGTTCGTGTCCATGCAGAACCACTACAACCTCCTCTACCGCGAGGAGGAGCGGGAGATGCTGCCGCTCTGCGCCGACCAGGGCGTCGGCGTGCTGCCGTGGAGCCCGCTCGCCCGTGGCCGGCTCACCCGTGACTGGGGCACGGTCACCGAGCGCAGCGCGAACGACAACTTCGGCAGCCGTCTGTACCTGGAGAGCGACCGCGCGATCGTCGAGGCCGTCACCCGGATCGCGAACGACCGGGGCGTGCCCCGTGCCCAGGTGGCCCTCGCCTGGCTCCTGCACCAGGACACGGTGGCGGCACCGATCGTCGGCGCAGCCAAGCCGCACCACATCGAGGACGCGGTGGCGGCCGTGGAACTGGAACTGACCGAGAAGGAGACCGAGGAGCTGGAGCAGCCCTACACGCCGCATGCGATCAGCGGGCACTGAGGTTCCGGCGGCTCAGTGAGGTCCGTGTGGTGTGAACTCCGTGCCACACGGACCGGCGCCCTCGCTCTCCGGCAACGGCACCCGCTCGCCGGACATCGTGAGTGTCCGGTAGTACGCCCCGATCCGTTCCGCCGAGCGGCCCACGTAATGTCCGATGAACGAGCGCCGGAACCGGTCGGCCGTGCGATTGGGCCCGGAGCCGTGCACGAGGCTGCCGTTGAAGAACAGCACGTCACCCGGTGCCAGATCCACCGGAACCGGGGTCAGGCCGGCCGGAGGCGGCACGTACTCGCGGGCGAACGACAGTTCCTCGTCGGCGAGTTCGGGGCAGAACAGGGCCATGCGGTGGGTGCCCGGGACGACCTCGAGGCCGCCGTTGTCCCGGTCGATCGGCTCGCAGGCCACCCAGGCGGCCGCACACGTCCCCGGCTCGACCCGCAGATAGAAGTTGTCCTGGTGCAGCGCCTGCCCCCGCGCACCCGGCGGCTTGAAGTAGAACATGCTCTGCGCGGCCAGCACCTCCTCGCCGAACAGCACCTCCAGCACGGCCCGCAGCCGGGCGTCCAGCAGGAACTCCCGTGCCACCGCGCTGCATTCGTGCGGCTGCATCACCCGGGGGTACCGGCGCAGCGGGTCGGGGTCCGCCGGGCGGGGCTCGAAGTGACCCGGCACCGGACCGGCCGCGTGCAGCGCGGCGAACGCGGCACACAGCCGCTCGGTCTCGTCCCGGCCGAACAGCCCTCGTACGACGGTGAACCCGTCCTCCTCGAACCGCCGCCGCAGCGCCTCCGGGAGGATGGCGCCGTTGTCCGTGGCTGTCATGTGCCCGCTCCTGTGAGTCCGGTGGTCAGGTGGTCACTCACCCGCCACGCTAGGCCGGTGCGCCCGTCGGGAGGATGCCTGTGCACGCTGCGGACCTGCCCGTGACGGCTGCGGCCGCCGACCCGTCCCCGCCGCCGGGCCTCGTGGTAACCGGCCGCTACGACCAGCTGCCGGGCTACGGCGTCAACCGGCCCCGGGGCTCGGACAGCTGGCTGTTCACCTTCACCCTGGGCGGCTGCGGACTGCTCCGCCAGGGCGCCGCCCGCGCACGCGCCGGCGCCGGGGATCTGGTGGTGCTCGCTCCCGGCACCGGCCACCGCTACACCGTCGCGCCCGGCGCCGAGAGCTGGCGGTTCTGGTGGACGCACTGCCAGGCCCGCCCGTCCTGGCCGGGCTGGCTTGCCCCGTACGCCGTGTCCGACGGCCTGTACGCCGTGTCGTCCGTGCCCGGCGCCCTGCACGGCCGGATCGAGGCGGCGTTCGGCCGGATGCTCGCCGACGCCCGCGGACCGGCCGAAGGCATCCCGGGCGAGGACATCCCGCGCGTGGACATCCCGCGCGAGCCGGACCCGGTGGCCGTGGCCCACGGCAGCCTGGCGCGGGAACTGGCCCTGTGCGCGCTGGAGGAGGTGGTCCTGCTCGCCGCCGGCGGTGCCCGGACGCCGGCGCCCGCACCGGACGCCGACGCCCGGGTGCGCCGGGCCGAGGAACTGATCGCCGCCGACCCCGGCGCCCCGCACACCGTCAGCTCGCTCGCCGAGAGCGTCGCACTGTCCCCGTCCCGTTTCGCCCATCTGTTCACCCTGCGCACGGGGCGGTCCCCGATGCGTGCGCTGCGCGAGGCCCGGCTGCGGCACGCGGCCCGGCTGCTGGAGGGCACCGACCTCACGGTGGAACGGGTGGCGACGGCCTGCGGATTCGGCAGTCCCTTCCACTTCAGCCGGGTTTTCCGGGAACGTTACGGAGTGCCGCCCGGCGCCTACCGGGCGGGCGAACGGCGGTAATGGGAGGAAAACGAATCTCCTGAACCTGCGTCAATAAGCAAGCCGGCCCACCGCTCATTGTCGATAATCGAGAGATCTCTTGTTCGTACCTGTGCGGCTGTGCAAAAGTGTGCGCTGTCGGCGCGCAGGCTCATCGCGTTTCCCGCTGTATGCGCCAGGCCGCTCCCCGTACACCCCCCACGCTTCAAAAGAGCCGCCTCAGGTGGACGTTCGAGCAGCCCACCACCTTTCCATACTGCTTGGTATGGACCAATTTTCGTATCACGTCTGGAGGAATGCAGTCGTGAATGAGGCAGGCCGGTCGGACGAGCAACTGAGTGCCGAGCTGAAGAAGTGGACGGGGGGGACGCCCGCGCTCCATCCCGTCGGTGAACTCCTCGACCGGCACTGGGAAGCGGCCTTCGCCTACGCGCGGTTGTGCACGGACGGCACTCGGGCCGCGGGCATGCTCACCACAGCCGCCTTCACCCGGCTCTTCGGGGAATCGCTGCGGCAGTCCGGACCCACCGCCGCCTGGCGGCCCCATGTCCTGGTCGCCGTCCGGCGGATCGCCGCCGAGTGGGACGCCGACGGCCGCCAGGAACTCCTCCACCCGGCGCTGCGGTCCGGCGCCACCGGTGAGCGTGCCGCCGCCAGGCTGCTGCCGCCCCCCGGCCGGCGGCTGCTGTCCCGGGCGTTCCAGCGGGTGCCGCAGATCTCCCGTGCCGTGCTGTGGCACACGGAGGTCGAGGCCGAACCGCTCGCCCTGCCGGCGGCTCTGCTCGGCCTGGACCAGGAGGACACCGGCGTCGAGCTCCGCCGGGGGCGGGAACGGCTGCGCGAGGAGTGTCTCCAGGCCCACCGCGAACTCGCCCCCGAGAACGAGTGCCGGCGCTATCTGCGCATGCTCGACGTGACGTTCCGGCGCGGCGGTGTCGACGTCGACCCCGATCTGCGCGAGCACCTCGGCCGGTGCGGCCACTGCAGCCGCACCGCCGACCAACTGGCCGCCTTCAACACGGGACTTGGCCTCGCCCTCGCCGAAGCGGTCCTCGGCTGGGGCGCCCACGCCTACGTGAACTCCCGGGCGACCCGCGCCGAGGATCCGTCCGAACCGGCCCCGCCCCCCGAGACCGCCGCGCCCCTGTCCGGCGAGCCCTTCCTGCCCGCCGAGCCACCACGCCGGGACGATTCCGCCGGGTCTGCGGGTCGGGGCGGGTCCGTAGAGTTCACGCGTCGCAATGCCTCCGCCGAGCCCATGGATGGGAACGACTCCGCCGGGTCCATGGGTTCGGACGGCTCGGCTGGGTCCGTGGGTTGGAACGGCTTCGCCGAGGCCATGGGTTCGGACTCCGCTGGGTCCGCGGGTTGGGACGGCTTCGCCGAGGCCACGCGTCCGGGTGGTTCCGCCGGGGGCAAGCGTCGGGGTGGCTTCCCCGGGGGGACGAGCGGGGGCGGCACCGCCGGAGCCCCGCGCCGCCGCGGCTCCGCTGCCGGCGCCGACACCGGCGCGTTTGCCTCCGCCTCCGCCGACACGTCCGCCTCCGACGCCGCCGCGTTCGCCTCCGCGTCCGCGGACGCCAACTCGTTCGCCTCGGGCTCCCCGTCCGCCGACGCCTCCGCCAACCCCTTCGACGCCTCCCCCTTCCCCGCCGACACCGGTCGTTCCCGCTCCTCCCGACGTTCCGCCGGCGCCCGTGCGTCGGTCGGGCCGGCGGACGCGGCTGCCTCCGGCCGGTCGGCGCATCGTGCCGCCCGTGCGCAGCGGGTCCGGCGGCGGAATCTGGCGCTGGCCGTCGTCACCGTCAGCGGGCTGGTCGTGCTGCCCCTGGTGCTGTGGACGGTGCTCGGGTCCGGCGACGGACCGGCCCCGGCCGGCAAGGACGCGTCCTCCCCGGCGCCCGGCAAGGGCGCCCCGAGCCCCGGGGCCTCCTGGGCCGGTGCGCACGCGGCGGGACAGGGCACCCTGCACGGCCGGCTGCACAACCTCGCCTCCGGACTCTGTGTCGGCGTCGTCGGCAAGAAGGCCGTCAACGGCGCCGAGACCGAACTCGCCCCCTGCTCAGCGACCCCGAGCCAGCAGTGGACGTACGAGCCCGACGGGCTGCTGCGCAATTCCGCCGCGCCCGGCCTGTGCCTGGACTCCCACCTCGGCTACTCGGTCCGCCTCACCCCCTGCACGGCCACCGGGAAGGCCGCCAGGAACATCCGCTACGACTTCACCCTGCAGGGCGCCCTGATACCCCGCTGGAACCAGGACCTGGCCCTCACGCCGGCCGCCACCGACGGCTCCGGCGCCCTCGTCCTCAAGAACCGCGCCCCCGGCGCCGCCCAGCGGTGGACCCTCGACACCGCCAAGCCCGATCTGCAGATGGAGAACGTCGACTGGGACGGCGACGCCACCCCGGCGCCGATCACCACTCCCCTCCCGGGGACCGGCGCCACGCCCACGCCCAAGGTCTCCAGGACCACCTCCGCCCCGCCCCGCACGCCGTACCCGACGGCGACCGGATCGAGCCCGGCGGCCACGCCGTCCGCCACGGCCGACCCCTGCTCCGCGTATCCGTACTACTGCGGCTGGGGCGGCGGGGGATACGGGGGCGGCGGGGGCTACGGCGGTGGCGGGCGCCGCAGCCGCTGACTCAGGGGTGGTGCGGTGGTGGGATCGGTCGGCGCCCGCCCATGAGAACAGACGCTCGTGACGGGTTCACGAGCTGTGGCTGCCCGCCGCGCCCAGGAACTCCGCCCAGCCGCCCGCCGGGGCCTGCCCCGGCACCAGCGTGCGCATCTTGCGCAGCACCGCCTGGTCCTGCGCCTCCAGCCAGGCCACGAGCTGTTTGAACGACACGAACCGTACGTCGTCGCCGTACGCCGCCATCTTCCCGATGGCCTCCTCGACGGCGTCCATGTAGATGCCGCCGTTCCAGCGCTCGAAGTGGTTGCCGATGAAGAAGGGTGCGCGGTTGGTCGTGTACGCCCGCTGGAAACCGGCGACATAGGCGTCCCGGGCCTGGGTGCGCCAGGCGTCGTACTGGGCGCGGTCGCCGTTCGGGTTGCCGCCGGACTGGTTGAACATCATGTTGTAGTCCATCGACAGCACCTGGAAGGAGTGTCCGGGGAAGGGTATGGACTGCAGCGGGAAGTCCCAGATCTTGCCGCCCTGCACCTTGGCCGGCCAGATCTGCAGCCCGCCGGGGGAGCTGGCGTCGTACTTCCAGCCGAGTGCGGCCGCCGTGGGCAGCAGGTTGGACTGGCCCTCCAGGCACGGGGTACGGCCGCCGATCAGCTCCTTGCGGTAGTCGAAGGGGAGCGGCTCCAGGTCGGTGAAGCCGGTGTTGGTCTTCCACTTGGTCACGAAGTCGACCGCCTGGTCTATCTCGCTGCGCCACTCGGCCGGGGACCAGTTGCGCACGCCGGTCGCGCCGCAGAAGTGCCCGTTGAAGTGGGTGCCGATCTCGTGGCCCTCCAGCCAGGCCGCGCGAACCTGCTGGATGGTGGCGTGGATGTGCCGGTCGGCGAGGTAGCCGATGGCGGAGGCACCGACCGCGTGCTGCGGCGGACGGTACAGGTTCTTCTTGGACTCGGGCAGCGTGTAGATGCCGCTGAGGAAGAACGTCATCTTGGCACCGTGGTCGGCGGCGACCTTGCGGAACCGGGAGAACAGCTGGTTGCTCAGCTCGCCCGCGCCGTCCCAGGAGAAGACCACGAACTGCGGGGGCTTCTGGCCCGGCTTCAGCCGCTCGGGCTTCGGCTGGTGCGGCTGGGCCCCGGTGTCGGCGGTGGAGCCGTCGCCGATCGGCTTGACCGGCCGGGCCTGGGCCGTGCCCTTGCCGTCCGCCGGGCCGTCGACCCGGATGCCGGTGCCGGAGGAGCACGCGGCCAGTGTGCCCAGGGCGCCCGCCGCCGCGCCCGCCGTCAGCACCCGCCTGCGCGATATCCCGCTCATCTTGTCCCCGATTTCCTGTCACGGCCCCTCGCGGGGCCTGCTCGCCGGTGTGGGTCGACGGGTTCGATGACGGCAGTCACGGAGAAGATCGCGGCCTGCGGCGCCTGTTGCCGTCCTGTGACAGTTGTGGCGCGAGCATGACGAACCCCGCTGCCCGTGGAGTGGGACAGCGGGGTTCTCGGGGGGTGTCCGGGCCGGTCAGGGGGCCGTGCCGGGGCTGAACACCGACAGGAAGACGGAAGAGGAGTTTCCGGAGACGGGCACCGCTCCGCCCGTCCACGCGACCTTCAGCGAGTCGCGCTCGTCCGGCGGTGTCACCAGCAGCGCGGCCGGGGTGGCCGTCCTGGCGCCGCTGATGCCCGGGTTGGAGAAGGTCAGTCCGGCCCAGGCGCTCTGCCCGGGCCTGAGGGTGATCGTCGTGGGGGAGCCGGACTCACGCTTGGGGTCCGATCCGAGCTGGCTGCCGGAGGCGCTCACGAACGCCGCGCCCGGATAGCCGCGCACGGTGCAGGTCCGGCCGGACGCGTTGGTGAGGACGACCGGGAAGTTCTCCTGGCCGGCGCCCGGGTCGTTGCGGCCCACCGAGGCGCGCAGCTCGGAGGTGTGGCAGCGGGTGCTCGCCGCGGGCGTGGCCGTGTCGCCGGAGCTCGCGGACGGGGCCGCCTTCGAGGCGGCGGACGGGGCGGCGCCGGTGGACGTGCCGGACGGGGCCGACCCGGTCGACGCCGGGCTCTGCGTGGTGCCCGTCGCCGGCGCGGCCGTACCGGAGGCCGTGATCGGCGGGTTGCTGTGGACGTCCTTGCCGTTGCCGCAGGCGGTCAGGAGGCCCAGCACGGCGACCGTGCCCACGAGCAGGGCCCCGTGCCGCGCGGACCGGGGTGTGTACACCATGTCGCTCAACACTCCTGGAGGGTCAGGGCACGCGTCGGAACGCACGTGCCTCGAGGCGCGGGTGCGCCGTCCTCACACTGCGATGCGCGCAGCGCCGGAAAAGTTCGGCACACGCAGGAATCTTTTCCCCGCTGTGACCCTCCGCAGGCGCCCGTCAGGACACGCTCAGCGAACGGAGTATCCCCTCGGTCGCGTCCCCCGTACCCCGCTGCCGCACCTGCACGTACACCTGGGGCTGCGCGGCGCCGTGGGCCGGGCTCAGTGCGGTCTCCGTGACCGAGCCGCCGTCGGGGCAGCCGCTCCAGGCCCGCACCAGACCGTGCCAGTCGGCGTCGGCGAAGCTGCGGCTGCCGGAGTAGCT
Source organism: Streptomyces sp. NPDC001093 (assembly GCF_040298985.1). Taxonomy (NCBI): domain Bacteria; kingdom Bacillati; phylum Actinomycetota; class Actinomycetes; order Kitasatosporales; family Streptomycetaceae; genus Streptomyces; species Streptomyces sp. NPDC001093. Next base: position 32,293 of record NZ_JBEPBF010000115.1, read on the forward strand.
GCAGCCCGTGTGAGCGAGGGCCTTCACCTTCGCGGTGACGTCGCCGTGCTCGCTCACCCCGACGAACACACCGTCCACCGCCCTGCCCAGATCGGGCCACCGGGTCAGGTCGTCGGCCACCACCAGGCCCGGTTCGTGGCCCTTGCCGAGGCCCAGCGCGCCCGGGTCCCAGCCGGAGTCGCGCAGTTCGCGGCCGAAGCCCGCCGGTACCTTGACGGCCATCCGCCCGGTGGCGTCCGAGACCCGCACCTGGTCCGGGGAGCCGCCGTAGTGGATCGTGAAGGTCACCGCGGCCGCGGCCGCCGCCGCCGTGAGGACCGCGACCAGGGACAACGTGACCGTGTTCAGCCGGCCGCGCACACCGTCCAGCCGCCGGGCGGGCCGGCGCGCGGGCGGCCCCGCCGCCAGCCGGTCCAGC
>NZ_JBEPBF010000116.1:0-32371 GCF_040298985.1 Streptomyces sp. NPDC001093
CGCTGGCCGGGGCAGGCGTGACGGCGGCACTGCTGCTGCACCGGGACGGGGGCGGGGGCGGCGGCAGCCCCGGCGGAACGGCGACCTCCCCGGCGACCGGCGCCGGTACCGGCGCGACCTCGTCGCGGACCGCACCCCCGACACCCACCACCTCCGGCCCGGCGCCCACCGCGACAGGCCCGTCGGCCACCGACTCGGGCCCGGCGGGCCCGCGCACCGCGCCCTCCGGTTACCGCACGGCCCGGGACCCGGCCGGCTTCTCCCTCGCCGTACCGGAGGACTTCACCCGCAGCCCGCAGGGCGAGCGCGTCTTCTACCTCTCACCCGGCGGCACCTTCCGGCTCGGCATCAAGGCCGCCGATCCCCAACCGGGCGGCCCGCAGGCCGTGATGGACCGGTCGGCCGCCAAGGGCCCCTCCACCAACCCGGGTTACCACGACGGCCGGGTCACTCCCACCACGCACGACGGACACCCGGCGGCGCTCTGGGAGTTCACCTGGAACGGCTTCAGCGCGGCGGAGGGCCCGCGCCACACCTACGACCTGTGCTGGGAGGAAGCCGGGCGGATGTACGACGTGTGGGTGTCGGCGCCGGTCGGCAAGGTGCGGGAGGCCCGGGAGTACTTCGACGTGGCCGTCGACACCTTCCGGGCGGGCGCCTGAACGGCGGCTCGGTCACGGGTCTGTGACCGGTTCGTACTGCCGGTGGCTGTGGGGGCCGGTGGCGCGATATGGATGACGCATGAGCAGTGACGGGGGAGTCGGTCAGGGCGCCGACGACACGACGAGTTTTGTTCTGCAACCGCCGCATCCACAGTCCCATCCGCAGTCGCATCCGCAGCCGAACGCACAGCCGCAGCCGAACGCGCAGCCGCACTCCATCCCGGCTCAGCAGCACGATCCCGGCGCCGGGCGGCTCATCGCCGGCCGGTACAGGCTGCTCGGCAAGCTGGGCCATGGCGGGATGGGCACCGTGTGGCGGGCCCAGGACGAGACGGTGGACCGGGAGGTCGCCGTCAAGGAGCCCCGCGTACCGGACCACCTTCCCGAACGGGAACGCGCCAACGTCTTCGAGCGCATGCGCCGCGAGGCCCGCGCGGCGGCCCGTCTCGACCACCCCGCGGTCGTGAACGTCCACGACGTCGCGGTCGTCGAGGGCCGGCCCTGGATCGTGATGGAGCTGGTGCGCGGCCGCACCCTCGGCGACGTCCTGCGCGAGGGCACGCTGGACGCGCGCGAGGCCGCCCGGATCGGACTGCAGGTGCTCGGCGCGCTCCAGGCGGCGCACGCGGCGGGCGTCCTGCACCGGGACGTCAAGCCCGACAACGTCCTGCTCGGCCGGCACGACCGGGTGGTCCTCACGGACTTCGGGATCGCGCAGATCGAGGGCGACACGCGGCTCACGGACACCGGCGGCTTCGTCGGCTCGCCCGAGTACATCGCGCCGGAGCGGGTGCTGGGGCAGCGGCCCGGCCCGGCGAGCGACCTGTGGTCCCTGGGCGTGCTGCTCTACACGGCCACCGAGGGCGTCTCGCCGTTCCGCCGCAGCAACACCCCGGCCACCCTCCAGTCGGTCCTCAACTCCACCCCGGCCGCGCCCGCGTCCGCCTCCGGCCCGCTGGCCGAGGTCATCAACGGGCTGCTCCACAAGGACCCCGCGCACCGGCCCCGGGCGGACCGGGTAGGGGCGCTGCTCCAGGAGGCGGCCAGGCCCCCGGCGCCGCCGATACCCACCCAGCCCGTCCAGGTGGTCGCCCGCACCCGGGTCGGGCGCCTCGGCCGCACGGCGTGGCTCGGCGCGGGCGCGGCACTGGTCGTGGCGGCGGTGACGGCGTACCTGGTCCTGGCCGATCCCTTCGCGGGCCCGCTGCCCGACGGCTGGGCCGAGCGCCCGGTCCCGAGGCTGGGCGCCACCCTCGCCGCCCCGGCGAGCTACCAGGTGGTCACGCCCGCCAAGGACGACCAGGACCAGAACTGGGTGACGTACGAGGACTGGAGCGGCGGCGTCTGGATCACGCTGGAGCTGGCGAAGAAGTCGCAGGACTCCCTGGGCGAGATCAAGAACAGCGCGCGGTCCCAGATGTACGCCGACGACGAGAAGTTCCGCGGCGGCGGCGACTACACCCTCGACATGCCCGGCGGTGCGAGGACACATCCGGACGACACCGCGACGTACCACGGCAAGGAGGCCGCGAAGAACACCGTCGTCTTCAGGACCAACGACGGCGGGCACCCCAGCCCGCGCGAACTCCAGATCTTCTACTACCGCACGAGCGGGGGCGACCTGTACAAGCTCACCGTCGGCTACCCCGACAAGGGCGACTTCACGGCCCGCGGCCGGGACGTGGCCGAGGCGGCGATCGCGAACCTGGACATCAAGAAGCTCTGACTCCCGGGTGCCGCGACACGGGCGACCGCTTCGCTGTGCCCCGCTTCGACAAGGGCATGGTGCGCACGGTACTCATGTGACATGAGTGGAGACGGCGAACTCCCGCCCGACGCACGTCTGATCGGTGGCCGCTACCGGCTGGCCGGACGCCTGGGGTCCGGGCCCACCGGGACCGTCTGGCGGGCCCTGGACGAGCAGCGGCCGGGTAGCCGGGTCGCCGTCAAGGAGCCGCTGTTGCCCGGCGATCCGGCCGACGACGAGGACAGCCGCCGTATCGCCCACCGGCTGCACCGGGAGGCCCGCGCCGCGGCCCGGGTGCGCCATCCCTCCGCCGTCACGGTGTACGACGTCGTCACCGAGGGCCAAGTCCCCTGGATCGTGAGGGAGTTGGTGGAGGGCGAGTCATTGCGGGAGGTTCTGCGGCGCGGCCCCCTCCCGCCCGCCGAGGCCGCCCGGATCGGGCTCGCCGTCCTCGGCGCCCTGCGTGCCGCGCACGCCGTCGGCATCGTGCACCGGGACGTCAAACCGGCCAACGTGCTGCTGGAGTCCGGCACCGGGCGGGTGGTCGTCACCGACTTCGGGACCGGCGACGGCCACCGGGCGGACGCGCCCGCCGGATTCGTCGCCCCCGAGCGCGCCGCGGGCCCCGGCGCCGGCCCGGCCTCCGACCTGTGGTCCCTGGGCGCGCTCCTCCGCGCCGCCCTCGCGGACACGGACCCCGGCCCGCTGGGACCCCTGCTGGATCGCCTGCACGCCGACGAGCCCGGGGCCCGCCCCGGCGCGGAGGAGGTCACGGCGGCCCTGCGGGACTACCTCGGACTGGCGCCCGTACCGGAACCCGACACTGCGCCGATCACCGACGACCGGTCCGGCGCCGCACCCGCGCCCGCGCCCGCCACCCCGCCACCCCCCGGCCCTCGTCGCCGCACCCCGCGCACCGCGTTCGGACTGCTCCTGGCGAAAAAAGCCGGACTCGAATGATCCTTCCGCCCGTCACCCTGCCGACGCCCTGATCAGCACATTTGCTGCCAGTGATCACTGGCAGTGTGTGAGCACTCGGTGAATCCCCGTTACCGACGGGTACACAAAGCCTGCGCTCCGGCATACCCTGCGCGTCATGACGGACACGCAGGCCCCGGACAGCACCGGCACCAACCCGCTCGCGCCCGCCCCCGAGGGCGTGCGCACCGCCGCCGACGTGGTCACCCCGGAACTGGTGGCCCGGCTCACCAAGGGCGTCACCGGCTCCGGCCGCACCGCCAACCACACCCCGTTCACCGGCGAGAAGCTGGCCGACCTGCCCGAGTCCACCCCCGAGGACGTACGCACGGCCTTCGAGGCCGCCCGGGCCGCCCAGGCGGTGTGGGAGAGGACCCCGGTACGGCAGCGGGCCGCCGTCCTCCTGCGCTTCCACGACCTGGTGCTGCAGCGGCAGGCCGAGGTGCTCGACCTGATCCAGCTGGAGACCGGCAAGGCCCGGCTGCACGCGCACGAGGAGGTGCAGGCCGTCGCCGTCGCGGCCCGCCACTACGGCCGCAAGGCCCCCGCCTACCTGCGGCCCAAGCGGCACACCGGCGCCGTCCCCACGCTCACGAAGGTCACCGAACTGCGCCACCCGCGCGGTGTCGTCGGCCAGATCGCCCCCTGGAACTACCCCCTGGAGCTGTCCGTCGGCGACGCGCTGCCCGCCTTCGTCGCCGGCAACGCGGTGGTGATGAAGCCGGACACCGAGACCTGCCTCACCGCGCTGTGGGCGCGTGACCTGCTCATCGAGGCCGGTCTGCCCGAGGGCGTCTTCCAAGTGGTGCTCGGCGAGGGCCCGGTCGTCGGCCCGGAGCTCGTCCGGCACGCCGACTACGTCTCCTTCACCGGCTCCACCCGCACAGGGCGCGAGGTCGCGCAAGGTGCGGCGGCCCGCCTCGTCGGCGTGTCCCTCGAACTCGGCGGCAAGAACGCCATGCTGGTGCTCGAGGACGCCGACATCGAGAAGGCCGCCGCCGGCGCCGTACGCGCCTGCTTCTCCTCCGCCGGACAGCTCTGCATCTCCATCGAGCGGCTGTACGTCCACGAGTCGGTCGCCGACGCCTTCCTGGAGCGCTTCGCCGCCCGCACGAAGGCCATGCGGCTCGGCAACTCCCTCGCCTACGGCGCCGACATGGGCTCGCTGGTCGGCGAGCGCCAGCTGAAGACCGTCGAGCGGCATGTGGAGGAGGCCGTCGCCAAGGGCGCGAAGGTGCTCGCAGGCGGGGTCGCCCGTCCGGACATCGGCCCGTACTTCTTCGAGCCGACCATCCTCGACGGCGTCGAGGACTCCATGGCCGTGTGCGAGGAGGAGACCTTCGGCCCGGTCGTCTCGATCTACCGTTTCAAGACCGACGAGGAGGCGATCGAGCGCGCCAACGCCACGCCGTACGGCCTGAACTCCTCCGTCTGGACGAAGAGCGCCGCGCGCGGCCGGGACGTCGCCGCCCGCCTGCGCACCGGCACGGTCAACGTCAACGAGGGCTACGCCCCCGCCTACGGCAGCGTCCAGTCCCCGATGGGCGGCATGAAGGACTCCGGCCTCGGCCGCCGCCACGGCTCCGAGGGCATCCTCAAGTACACCGAGGCCCAGACGGTGGCCCAGCAGCGGTTGCTGCCGATGGCTCCCTCGCTGGGCATGACGGACGAGGCGTACGCCCGGTTCATGAGCACGAGTCTGCGCCTGATGAAGGCATTCCGGTTCCGCTAGAAGTCCCGAACCCGCCAACCCCGTTCGCAACCCCCCCGTTCTCGACGAGGAGAGCACGTGTCGCAGGAGAAGTCTGTCCAGACCCGGGACGAGGACGGGTACGACTACGACGTCATCGTGGTCGGATCGGGGTTCGGCGGTTCGGTGTCCGCCCTTCGCCTGACCGAGAAGGGATACCGGGTCGGGGTGCTCGAAGCCGGCCGCCGCTTCACTCGGGACTCCCTGCCGAAGAACTCCTGGGACCTGAAGAACTACCTCTGGGCCCCCAGGCTCGGCATGTTCGGCATCCAGCGCATCCATCTGCTGGGCAACGTCATGGTGCTGGCCGGCGCGGGCGTCGGCGGCGGCTCGCTCAACTACGCCAACACCCTCTACGTACCGCCGAAGCCCTTCTTCGACGACCCCCAGTGGCGGCACATCACCGACTGGCAGGAGGAGTTGAAGCCCTACTACGACCAGGCCCAGCGCATGCTCGGCGTGCGGCTCAACCCGACGATGACCCCCTCCGACGTCCACCTGAAGGCGGCGGCGCAGCGGATGGGCGTCGGCGACACCTTCCATCTCGCCCCGGTCGGCGTGTTCTTCGGCGACGGCAAGGACGCGGACGGCAAGGCGAAGGCGCGGCCCGGCGAGCAGGTGGACGACCCGTACTTCGGCGGCGCCGGCCCGGCCCGCAACGCCTGCACCGAGTGCGGCGAGTGCATGACCGGCTGCCGGCACGGCGCGAAGAACACCCTGAACGAGAACTACCTCCACCTCGCCGAGAAGGCGGGCGCGGTGGTCCACCCCATGACGACGGTCGTGTCCGTCACGGACGACTCCCGGGGCGGGTACGCGGTGGCGACCCTGCCGACGGACCGGAAGAAGAAGGGCGAGGGCCGGCTCTTCACCGCGCGCCGGGTCGTCCTCGCGGCCGGCACCTACGGCACACAGACCCTGCTGCACCGGATGAAGGCCGGCGGCCAGCTGCCGTACCTCTCCGCCCGGCTCGGCGACCTGACCCGCACCAACTCCGAGGCGCTGGTGGGCGCGCAGACCGACAACCGCCGCTACCGCAAGGCGACCGGCGAGGCCAGGGCCGACTTCACGCGGGGCGTCGCGATCACGTCCTCCATCCACCCCGACGAGAACACCCACATCGAACCGGTCCGCTACGGCAAGGGCTCCAACTCGATGGGCGGCCTGTCCATCCTCCAGGTCCCCTACGCCGAGGGCTCCTCGCGCGCGCTGGCCTGGCTGGCGAACGCGGCCCGGCACCCGCTGCTGGTCCTGCGCTCCCTGTCCAACCGGCGCTGGTCCGAGCGGACCATCATCGGCCTGGTCATGCAGTCGCTGGACAACTCCCTGACGACGTACCTGAAACCGGACGGTGTCGGAAAGGGCCTGCTGACCGCACGCCAGGGCCACGGCGCCCCCAACCCCAAGCAGATCAGGGCCGCCACGGAGGCCGCCTCCGCGCTCGCCGCCGAGATCAACGGCTTCGCCGGCAGCAACGTCGGCGAGCTGATGGGCACCCCGCTCACCGCGCACTTCCTCGGCGGCTGCCCCATCGGGGACTCCCCGGAGACCGGCGTGATCGACCCCTACCACCGCCTCTACGGCCACCCGGGCATCTCGGTCGTGGACGGCGCCGCGGTCTCGGCGAACCTGGGCGTGAACCCGTCGCTGACGATCACCGCGCAGGCCGAGCGCGCGATGTCCTTCTGGCCGAACCAGGGCGAGGAGGATCCGCGTCCGGCGCAGGGCGCGGCGTACGAGCGGCTCAAGCCGGTGGAGCCGCAGGCCCCGGCGGTTCCCGCGGAGGCGTTCGGCGCGCTGCGCCTGCCGTTCCTGGGGGTGCCGGCGGTACCGCCGAAGCAGTAGCGCGGGTATGCCGAAGGGGCCTGCGCCCCCCTCCTGGCGCAGGCCCCTTCGGCTGTGCGACCGCGCTCGCGCGGCGGCGTTGCTGCGGCGTTGCCTACGCGGCCGCGTCCGAACCGGCGCCCTTGCGGCGGCGGACGGCGAACACCGCTCCGGCGCCGACGACGACGGCGGCACCGCCGACCAGGCCGATGGTCGGCAGCATGGAGCTGGAACCGGTCTCGGCGAGCGAGCCGGTGACGTCCTGGGTGTTGGTCTTGCCCGGCTTCTGGGTGGGAACCGGGACCTTGCCGCCCTCCTGGGGCTTCGTCCCGCCGGTGTCGGTGCCGGCCTCGACTATCTTGATCAGGTAGCCGGCCTGGTCCGAGCCGATGCAGTTCTCCTCGTCGTCGAAGTACATGCCGCCACCGATGGTGAGGCCCTCGCCGACCGGCGCGTTGGCCTTCACGTTCAGCCGGAGCTGGTAGTTCACCGTCTGGCCGGCCTTGATGTCGGCGAGGTCGAGGTAGCCGTTGGAGTGGCCGGCGCCGTCCTCGACGTCGTACCAGGTTCCGTCGTACTTCACCTGGAGCTGGACCTGGCTGGTCCTGAATGCGTACTGGGCGTTCGGGTCGCTCGGGCCGACGCCCGCGTAGAAGATGACGTCCTTGAGGTCGGCCGACGTCGGGTTCTTGACGCTGAGCGTGAAGGGGTGCCAGCCGCTGCCCACGGCGATCTCACCGGGCAGACCGCCGAGCGAGGAGTGGATCTTGGACTTGTAGTGGGCGTCGCCCTCCTCGCAGATCCCGGACGGCGGGGTCGGCTCGTCGCTGGGCTGGGCGCTCTCGCTGGGCGAGGGGGACGCGGACGCGGAGGCGGTTGCGGAGGCCGACTCGGAGGCGGAGGCGGAGGCGGAGGCGGATGCCGACGTGCCGGCGCCGGCCGACTCGGAGGCGGCCGGGCTGTCCGACGACGGGGCGGCGGACGCGTTCTGGTCGGCGGCCGGGCTGGTGCCGGCGTCTGCCGCGGGCGTCGTCTCGGTCGAGGCCGAGCTGCTGACAGAGGTGCTCGGGGAGTCGTCGGCGAACGCGGCGGGGGCACAGACCAGAGCGAGCGGCGCGAGGGCAGCCGTCGCGGCCGCGGTCATCATGGCGCGGCGAAGCTTCATTGAGGACCTCTTGTGGGGCTCCCGTGCTGCCGCGCGGCAGCACGTGTTCGGAGGCCTCCGTGTGTGGGGCACGGGCATGGCCGTTGGTTGCGTACGTGAGACCCGTGACATGTGAGGAGGGTTGTGCGTCGCCCGAAGCGAGAGTGCCGTGAAGTGGGTCACATCCCGCCGGGCGTGAGGGAGGTTCCGCCGGGCACGACGGAGTCTCGCCGGGGCATGACGAAGGGCCCCGCGGGACGGAGAGGCCGCGGGGCCCTTCTTCTGGTCAGCACCGGCGTCAGGGCAGCGCCGGTGCCTGGGCGGCGCCGGGGGGCTGCGCCGCTGGTTCATGGTCCCGGCCCCGGATCGGTCTTCGGCGAGCCGAGGCGGACGGAGTGCAGAGTGCGGCAATGCCGGCGCCTGCGGGGGACTTGGGGCAATTCCTATGGAGTTTTCCGCCGGTCGGCCCCGGGCGTCCCCGGAGCCGGCCGTTCTCTTGGGTGACCGGGCTGCTGTCCCCTGCCGTCCGGTCACTTCCCTGGAGCGAGGTCCCACGGCGTACGGCACGACCCGTACGCCTCATCGCTCCAGCGAGCCACGCGTGGTTCTGTCGGGCCCGCCCCTGGCTGGCACGGACACCCCGCTCAACGAAGCGCCGCGCGAGCCGGTCACGCGCCGTACGGGTGAGACGGCGTTCGCACTCAGATACGACCCCGGCACAGTTCGAGCAGGGTCATGGCGAGGCCGGTGCCCGGCTTGCCGAGGGCCTCGCGGTAGCGGCCGAGGATCTCCATCTCCCGGGAGAGGTGCACCCGGCGTCCGCCGGAGGCGATGCGGGTCTGCTGGACGACGGCGGAGACGGCCATCCGCTCCTGGATGAGACCGATGATCCGGTCGTCGAGCACGTCGATGCGCTCACGGGCGTCGGCGATGGTCTTCTCCGGGACCGAGGCGGTCTCTTCGGGGACCGAGGCGGTCTCTTCCGGGGTGGTGGTGGTCATGTCGGGGCTCCTGATGAGGTGACTGGACGCCCCGGACCGGCAGGACCCGAAAACGACAGACGCCCCGGGCCTTGTCGGCCCGGGGCGCCTGGGAAGTCGCTTGGCGTTGCGCTCAAGCAGCACGACCATGGCAGCCGGCGGGCCGGATGCCATAGGTAAAGACGAAGGTCGAGTGCGCGAGCATGGCGCCAGTATGCCACGCCCTGCCCGCACGCCGTCCCCACCGAATCCTCCGGCTCCGGCCCTCTGGATCTGCCACGGGCCGCCTGAACGGGCCTCTGGCCTCCTGATGGGCCTCTGGCCGGCTCCGGGCGCCGGGATCCGGCTCCGGGGCGATGGCTCCCTCTCCGGCCTGACGGGCGGTCCGGCGACTCTTCGGCCCGCCGACCGTTCGGCCTGGGCCCGCTCACTGCCGGGCCGGGGGCGCCGGCCGGTCCGGGCTCGGGCCCCTCCTCGGGTTCGGCTTCGGTTCTGCCCACTGGTCCGGTCCCCGCCCGGACCGGCCCTTGCCGTGTCCACCGGCGCCGGCGCCATCCCGTCGGCCAGACCAGCCCACTCTCACCACCCACCCGAGTCGCCTGTTTCCCGCGCATCCCCGCCCACCCGAGGCGGCCCGGCCGGGTCGCTTCTCAGCCGAGCGAGTCGCGTGGGCGGGTGGGCAACGGCACCCTGGGTCCGAGGGCGGAGCCCCCGGTGGCGGGAGCTGTCCCACCGGCGCCCCGTTAGAATCGGTACTACAGACCCCCGCCCAAACCGCCGGAAGGCAAGGCACCCCGTGTCATCAGCGACCCCCGCTGCCGCCACCCCCGACACCGTCCTGGTCGTCGACTTCGGCGCGCAGTACGCCCAGCTCATCGCCCGTCGCGTCCGCGAGGCCCGGGTCTACAGCGAGATCGTGCCGAGCACCATGCCGGTCCAGGAGATGCTCGCCAAGAACCCCGCGGCGATCATCCTCTCCGGCGGCCCGTCCTCCGTGTACGAGGAGGGCGCCCCCCGCCTCGACCGCGAGATCTTCGAGGCCGGCGTCCCCGTCTTCGGCATGTGCTACGGCTTCCAGCTGATGGCGCAGGTCCTCGGCGGCACCGTCGACAACACCGGTGCCCGCGAGTACGGCCGTACCGACCTGCACGTCTCCAAGACGTCCTCCACGCTCTTCGAGGGCACCCCGGACGAGCAGCACGTGTGGATGTCGCACGGCGACGCCTGCTCCGCCGCCCCCGAGGGCTTCACGGTCACCGCGTCCACGGACGTCGTCCCGGTCGCCGCGTTCGAGAACGACGACAAGAAGCTCTACGGCGTCCAGTACCACCCCGAGGTCATGCACTCCACGCACGGCCAGCAGGTGCTGGAGCACTTCCTGTACCGCGGCGCGGGCCTCAAGCCGGACTGGACGACCGGCAATGTGATCGAGGAGCAGGTCGCCGCGATCCGCGAGCAGGTCGGCGACAAGCGCGCGATCTGCGGTCTGTCCGGCGGTGTGGACTCCGCCGTCGCCGCCGCCCTCGTCGCCCGCGCCATCGGCGACCAGCTGACCTGCGTGTACGTCGACCACGGCCTGATGCGCAAGGGTGAGACCGAGCAGGTCGAGAAGGACTTCGTGGCCGCGACCGGCGTCAAGCTGGTCGTCGTGGACGCCGAGGAGCGCTTCCTGACCGCGCTCGCGGGTGTCTCGGACCCCGAGGAGAAGCGCAAGATCATCGGCCGCGAGTTCATCCGTGTCTTCGAGCAGGCGCAGGCCGACATCATCGCCGACGAGGGCCCGGCCGTGGAGTTCCTGGTCCAGGGCACCCTGTACCCGGACGTGGTCGAGTCCGGCGGCGGCACCGGCACCGCCAACATCAAGTCGCACCACAACGTCGGCGGCCTGCCCGAGGACCTCGAGTTCAAGCTGATCGAGCCGCTGCGCAAGCTGTTCAAGGACGAGGTCCGCATGGTCGGCCAGGAGCTCGGCCTGCCGGACGAGATCGTCCAGCGCCAGCCGTTCCCCGGCCCGGGCCTCGGCATCCGCATCGTCGGCGAAGTGACGAAGGAGCGGCTCGACCTCCTGCGCGATGCCGACGCCATCGCCCGCGAGGAACTGACCGCGGCCGGCCTCGACCGGGACATCTGGCAGTGCCCGGTGGTACTGCTCGCGGACGTCCGTTCCGTCGGTGTCCAGGGCGACGGCCGCACCTACGGCCACCCGATCGTGCTGCGCCCGGTGTCCTCCGAGGACGCCATGACCGCCGACTGGTCCCGGCTGCCGTACGACGTCCTGGCCCGCATCTCGACCCGGATCACCAACGAGGTCCGGGACGTCAACCGGGTCGTCCTCGACGTCACCTCGAAGCCGCCGGGCACCATCGAGTGGGAGTAGGCCCTAGGTGCGCCTGATCGTGCGCAGGGGCTCACCGGGCTTCCAGATCTCGACGACCAGATACGTGTCGTCCTCGACGTAGGTCCGAACGACCTCCGTCAGCTCGGTGCGGAAGAGGTGGAACGGCTGCGGCGGTTCCACCTCTTTCACGTACTCGGCCTTGGTCTCCGCGTCCCCGGCTCCGTCCCCGACCTCGTACGCCCGCCCGCCGATCCGCACGTCCCCGCCGTCCATGCCGGTCCCCTCGCCGGGGTTCGCCTGGAGCGCGAAGCGGGGATCGCGCCGCAGGTCGAGGGCTTTGAGTGAGCCCGCCATCATGCCGAGCCAGAGCTCGCCACCGCGGAAGTCGGCCTCCAGACCGGAGGTGCGCGGCGAGCCGTCCCTGCGGAGCGTGGCAAGGACATGGTGACGGAACGCCCGGAAACGCTGCTCGACGGTCGTCGCCAGCCCAGGCTCGGCGGAAACGAAGGCCGAGTTCATCCGTGTCATGCGCGCCAGTCTCACCGGCAAACCCGACATCCTCTGTCCTGTATCCGTCGCGTACGTCATCTTTACAAAACAGCTCTGCCCTTTTGCGCTGACCGGCGGTAACTTCCGGCGCGTACAGCAATTCCAGCGCTGGAGGACCTATGCACGGGCCCACCCCGCCCCTGCCGCTGCCCACCGACCAGCTGCGGTTCGCCATGCCGCCGATGTTCGACTCGGTGGAGGACGAGCGCCGGCACCGCAAGGAGCGGCTCGCCGGTGCGCTGCGGATCTTCGGGCGGGCCGGGCTCGAGGACGGCGTCTCGGGGCACATCACCGCCCGCGACCCGGAGTTCACCGACTGCTTCTGGGTCAACCCCTTCGGGATGCCGTTCAAGCACGTCACCGTCGGCGATCTCGTCCTCGCCAACCAGGACGGGCAGGTCGTCGAGGGCCGCTACCACGTCAACCAGGCCGCCTTCACCGTGCACGCCCAGGTCCACGCCGCCCGCCCGGACGTCGTCGCCGTCGCCCACTGCCACTCCGTGTACGGCCGTGCCCTCGCCGCGCTCGGCGAGCTGATCGACCCCCTCACCCAGGAGAGCTGCGCCTTCTACGAGGACGTGGCCCTCTACGACGCCTACACCGGCGTCACCGTGGACATAGAGGAAGGCCGCCGGATCGCCGGGGCCCTCGGCTCCCGCAAGGCGCTCGTGCTGCGCAACCACGGACTGCTCACCGTCGGTGACTCGGTGGACGCCGCCGCCTGGTGGTTCCTGTCCATGGAGCGGTCCTGCCAGGTGCAGCTGACGGCGAAGGCCGCCGGCCGCCCGGTGCTCATCGACCACAAACTGGCCGTCGCCACCCGCGAACAGCTCGGCGGCGACCTGGTGGCCTGGATCAACTACCAGCCCCTGTGGCAGGACATCAGCCGCAGCGAGCCGGACCTGCTCAGCTGACCCGAAGCCTCGGCGGGGAGGCCGGGCCCGCTCAGCCGAAGCCTCTCAGCACGGCTGCCTTGGTCATCGCGAACTCCTCGTCCGTGAGCACCCCGTCCCGGTGCAGTTCCCCCAACTCCCGCAGCCGGCGCAGCAGTACGTCATGGTGGTCGGCCTGCTCCGGTACGGCCGCACGCTGCCGGTCCCGGCCGCCGTGGGCGCCGACCGTGCGGGTGGAGGGATGCGGCAGCCGGGCGGTGACGGCCGTCGCGACCAGCGCGGTCAGCAGATCGCGCCGCACGCTGCCCCACAGGTCCAGGGTGTAGGGGTCCCGCTCGGGCGGCAGCTTGGAGAACGCCGTCTCCGGGGTCACGAACCGCAGGAAGCCGTCCTCGTACCCGGAGTTGGGCAGCCACTCCACCTGCACCAGGTCGCCCAGGGCGATGATCCGCGGGCCGGTCGCGCGTTTGACCCGGTCGGAGGTGTCGGCCCAGTCGATGCGCACCTGCGTGCCGTCGAAGGACACCGTGCCGTCGGAGGACCGCACGGACACCGGCACCGGCGGGCCCGGCAGCAGATAGGCGGTCGTGGGTTCCTTCGTGACCCGGTCGAGGAGCAGGGCGTGCCGGATCTCCTCGGCGACGTACTCCGCGACGCCGCCGCGGTCCACGTCCACCGTCAGCCGGTAGGGATCCGCCGCATCCGGCAGCCGCCCGCCCGTCGCCTGCAGCAACGGGTCGGCGCCCTCGCGCAGCCGCATCCGCAGCCGGCCACGCTTGCGCTCGGGTTCCCAGACCACCTCCGAGACCGCCTCCAGCGGCACGGAGATCTCCCCGTACGTCTGCCGGAACAGCGGAACGCAGCGGTGCAGTCCGGGGGTGATCCGGATCGTGCTGCCGTCGAAGGCCCAGGTCCCGTCCCGCTGGATGATCTCGGCCATACGGAAATTCTCGCAGCCGGGTCAACACGGCGGCCCGTACTTCACCCGCCGTGACCCGGCCCGAGCGCCCCGGACGGCCCGGCGTAGGGCACAATTCGCTGTCGACGCAGGGCAGTTGCGCGGCGGTGAGGCCTTCCGGCGAAGGCCCCTCCGACGTGCCGGAAGGTCGTGGGGAAGGCGGGCGCCGGTCGTGGCGGTGCAGGAGGCGAGACAGGGCACGGGTGCCGAGGGGATCCACGAGGGCGGCTGCACCTGCGGGGACTGCCCGCACGGCGCCCGGGAGGGACACCGGCGGGCCGTCGCCGCGTTCCTGCGCCGACGGGACGAGTTCGCGGCCGGGCAGGGCCTGCCGGTGGCCGTGGCGCACTCGGCCTCGGCGTCCCGCCAGTGGGTCTCCGAGGAACTGACCCAGACGGCGGAGGCCGTCGCCGAACGCGGGCGCGCCGAGGGCGAGGCCTGGCTGGCCCGCCTGTGGCTGCGCACGGTGTGCGTGGCGTGGGGCGCGGTGCTCGCGCTGCTGCTCGGGGAGGCGCTCACCGCGGTCGGCGCGGGCTGGGCCGGCGCCCGCACCGCGGGCCTGACCGCCGCGCTCGTCGTCGCCGGTGTGCTCAGCGCCGCCTCCTGGCTGCACCGGGCGCGCGGCGGGGCGCTGGCCCCGGTGATCGGCGAGGACAACCGGATGTCCACCTCCCGTACGGTCGCCGCCTGCTGGGTGCTGTTCGTCGGCTACGCCGTCCTGCTGCTGGCCACCCGCCTGGCCGCCGCCTCCGACCACGCCGAACGCGACGCCCTGATCTCCGGCCTCGACCTCGCGCGGGGCGCGGGCGTGGTGACCGTCCTCGCCGTGGTGTGCGGCATCGCCGTGCTGGTCCGCCGGGTGGTGGGCCTGCGCATCCTGGCGCAGCGGCTGCAGAAGGTGCCGGCGCACCGGCCGCGCGCCGCCGACCTGCTCACCGACGACTCCGGGCGGGGCGCCTTCACCGACATCCAGTACGTCGCCATCCACGCCGTCGCCCTGCTGTTCGCCGCCGTACGGCTGGCCCGCCGCCCCGACCAGCTGCCCGACCTGCCCTGGGGGCTGGGAGTGGTGGTGCTGATCTCCGCCCTGACCTACCTGGCCGGCAAGTACACCGAGGGCGGCCGCCCGGTCGTCCTCTCCGTGGTCCGCGCCCGTGAAATCGGCGACTTGGACGGGCCGATCCGCACCGGCGACGACATCGAGATCCGTGGCGCCGGTTTCGTGCCGCCCGGCGCCCACAGCGCCGACCGGCTCTCCCGCATGGTGGTCCGCATCGGCAGCGTCGACGTGCACGTCCCGCTGATTCCCGTCACCGGCGGCTTCAGCAACCCCACCGGCAGCGTCCTGACCGTGCCCGTACCGGCCGACGTCGAGCCCGGCGCGGTGGAGGTGCAGGTGGTCACCGCGGCCGGGGTGGCGACCAACCGCTGTATCGTCCAGATCACCGAGTGAGCGGCGGGGGGAACGGCCGGCCGATGAGCGGGAGCGTCCTGTCGTTGACCACGGCCGGCCCGCACGGCCGGCCGGCACCGGAGGCCGGCACCTGCCCGACGTGTACGACGAGCCGGGCGATGGCCTGACCACCCTCGGCACCACCACCCCCTGACGCACCACCGCCACCTCCCTGGACCGACTGGACTTCGACCGGCCGTGCGGGCACGGCCCGTTTCGAGATCGCCCCCCGGAAACCACAGCGCCCCCCGCTCATCCAGGCGCCGAAATCCGGAAAAACATCCGGGTTGGGATTGAACTGCGCCTCCTTGTCGTACGTATGGTCAACTGAGGGGCGGGACGTCGGGCGAGAGGGCGGTTTGCGGCGATGACTCACGGCATTCGGACGGACACGCACATGAACCGGATGAACGGCCCGGGAGGCTGGCGGGACACCGCCGCCCACTACGCCCTCCTGCCCCTGCGCGTCTTCCTCGGCGTCACGTTCATCTACGCCAGCCTGGACAAGCTCACCAGCAGCTCCTTCCTGAAGTCCGGCGGGGCCGGGTCCATCGGTGACACCATGCGCTCGGCCCGCGACTCCGCCGCCATCCCGGCCCTGGTCGACCTGGCCCTGAAGGCCCCGGTCGGCTTCGGCTACGCCATCGCCCTCGGTGAACTGGCCGTCGGCATCGGCACCCTGCTCGGTCTGCTCGCCCGGCTGGCCGCGCTCGGTGGCGCGATGATCTCGTTCAGTCTGTGGATGACGGTGAGCTGGTCGACGACCCCCTACTACTACGGCAACGACCTCGCCTACTTCATGGCCTGGATCCCCCTGATCCTCGCCGGGGCCCCCTACCTCTCCGTGGACGCGGCCTGGCGAGCCCGCCGCCGGCAGCGACTGGGCGGCTATCGCTAGCGGCCGTACACCCACCGATCGCCGGACACCCACCAGCCCGCTGGACCGCGACCGTCAGCCGCTCTCGGCGTCGCCCCGTCTGCGTATCCCCCGGGCCACGGCTGCCGTGGCACCGGCGAGGAACAGGCCGCCCACGATCAGCGGCACGACCGCGAACCACGGCGTCTCCCACAGGCCGCCCGCATCCCCCGCGAAGACCACGCCGGTGGCGGTGAGGAAGAGCCCGGCGACCAGCTTCCCGGGCTGGAACTCATGACGTAGCACGATCGACCTCCACCTGTCCCGCACCGACCCTCAGCGTGAGGTCCAGCGTGCCGGCGTCCTTGGCACCCTTGGCCGGCGCCAGCGTCACGTTCTTGAGCCTGCGCGGCTGCACGTCCACGTCCTTTCTGCTCTCCCCGGGCAACCGGATGTCGCCGAGGCCCACCTCGATGTTCATCCGGACGGTCGCGTCCGCCGGCGCGATCACCTTCAGCTGTCCCGCACCCACGTGGGCGTCCGTCGCGACCGTCCGCCCCTTGCCCGGGCGCACCCGGCTCAGGTCCAGCGTGCCGCGCCCGGTGCCCAGGTCGTACGCCGGCCGTACCTGCGCCGCCGCGGCGGGCGTCCAGGAGGTGTCTCTCCAGTGGGTGTTGATGTCCTTGGGCATGGCCGCCGCCCCGGCGAGCAGCGCTGCCGTGACGATCGCCAGGAAGACCGTCCCGGCTCCCGTGCGGCCCAGGAACGCGCTGACCGTGATGCCCAGGCCGAACACCGCGAGCGCGCACGCCAGACCGGTCTGCAGACTGGTGCCCAGCGGGTGCGTGCCCCAGGTCAGTCCGGAGCCCAGGCCGCCCGCCACCAGGGCGAGCAGGAACACCCAGCCGCCGATCCAGCGCGGGCCGCGCGGTCTCGGGGCCGCACTGGGCCGCGGCTGTATGGAGGTCTGGTGGCCGTGGTGCGTCCAGGGGGTGGCGATGCCGACGTCGACCACCGAGGTGAGGTCCGGGTCGCGGGTGCCGCCGGGCCCCCACAGATAGCCGGTGCCGCCGACATGGGTGCCGTCCTTGACGATCGGATCCCGCCACCACGACGGGTAGACGGTGACGACCGGCGGCGCCTGGGCCTCCGGCGGCGCGTCGGCGGCGGCTTGGGCGGCGAGCGGGTCGGGGTCGGGGGCGCCGCGCCGCCGTGACCAGTACCCGGCACCTGCCAGCAGCAGGGAGAGCACCACGGCGAAGGCCAGCACCCCGCCGTTTCTCAGCATGGTCAGGAAGATCCCGCAGCCGACCAGGGCGAACAGCACGGCGGCGAGCGCCTGGCCGTCGACCCGGCCCGTCAGGAGCTTGCGGACCTCGTTCTCCTCCTCGTCCTCGTACGGCACCAGCAGCCAGGCGAAGCCGTAGAAGATGAGGCCGATGCCGCCGGTCGCGGACAGCACGGCCAGAGTGATCCGGAAGATCAGCGGGTCCATGTCGGTGTGCCGGCCGAGGCCCGCGCACACGCCCGCGATCATCTTGTGCCCGCGGTCGCGCCGGAACCGCTCGGGGGCCCCGGCGCCGGGCTGCTCCTGGTCCTGCTGCTGTGCGCCGGCCTGCGTGCCGGCGCCGGCCGCTCCCGTCTTCTCCGTCGCGGCGGGCGCGGCATCCGTCGGTCCGGTGCCCGGGGCCGGGCGCGGGCCGGAGCCGGGTCCCGGACCCGTCGCGGCGTGCTCGTGATCCGTCATGCGTCCATGGTGACGGCCCGGCCGCCGCGGCGGCAGTCGGGACGACCCTGGCCGAACCCTGAAATCGGCCCTGAGACGAGGCGGGGAACCGTTCGAGCCGCACGTGACCAGCCCTGCGAGGTGCTCCCCGACCCGGCCCCGAGGAAGATCAGGGGTGTCTCGGGGGCCGACCCTGATGCCTGGCCCCGCCGGGCGTGTGACCATCGTTGGCATGCCGGAAGCCGCAAGCCTGCCAGTCGACGACCCGCGGCCGCCGCGCAAGCTCTACCGCAGCAGCGACGGACGCTGGCTCGGCGGAGTGGCGCGGGGCCTCGCCGGGCATCTCGGGCTGCCCGTCATCTGGGTCCGGCTCGCCTTCGTCGGCCTGTTCATGGCGAACGGCCTCGGCGCGTTGCTCTACGCGGCGTTCTGGTTCTTCGTCCCGCTGGGCGTCGGCGGCGTCGGCGGTCACAAGCCGCCGTTGGCCGCCGCCGAGACCGCGCCGGGCGGCCGCCGCAGACTCGTGGCCCGCAAGCCGGACCGCGGGCAGATCGTCGCGCTGCTCCTCATGGTCGTCGTGTCCATCGTGTTCGTGGGCAGCGTGAACCTGACCAGCGCGGCCAAGGCCTATCTGCTGCCCGCCGTCCTCGTCGCGGCCGGGGTCGCCCTCGTCTGGCGCCAGGCCGACAACGCCCGCCGGGCCCGCTGGGTCGAGGTCGGCCGTCGGCGCC
Source organism: Streptomyces sp. NPDC001093 (assembly GCF_040298985.1). Taxonomy (NCBI): domain Bacteria; kingdom Bacillati; phylum Actinomycetota; class Actinomycetes; order Kitasatosporales; family Streptomycetaceae; genus Streptomyces; species Streptomyces sp. NPDC001093. Next base: position 18,590 of record NZ_JBEPBF010000116.1, read on the forward strand.
GCACCCTCACCCTGCTGCGCGCGGCCGGCGGTGTCCTGCTCGTCACGGCCGGTGTGTCCGCCATTTTCGTGCTGCAGGGCTCGGCCGCCCATCTCGGCGCGGTCCTCCAGGCGGCCCTCGCCGTCATCGTCGGCATCACGCTCCTCGCCGGCCCGTATCTGGTCCGCATGACCCAGGACCTGTCGGAGGAGCGCCTGATGCGCATCCGTGCCCAGGAGCGAGCGGAGGTCGCCGCCCACGTCCATGACTCCGTGCTGCACACCCTCACGCTGATCCAGCGCAGCGCCGACAACGCGGGCGAGGTGCGCCGTCTCGCCCGCGCCCAGGAACGCGACCTGCGCACCTGGCTGTACAAGCCGGAGGGCACCGGCAAGGACGAGGCGGACGAGCCGGACACGATCGCCGAGGCGGTGCGGCGCAACGCCGCCGAGGTGGAGGACAAGCACGGCGTGCCCATCGAGGTCGTCATAGTCGGCGACTGCCCGCTGGACGAGAGGACCGGCGCGCAGATGCAGGCCGCGCGCGAGGCGATGGTGAACGCCGCCAAGTACGGTGGCGAGGGCGGTGCCGTACAGGTCTATGCCGAGGTCGAGGGGAGGACGGTCTTCGTGTCCGTGCGCGACCGCGGTCCCGGTTTCGACCTCGACTCGATACCCGCCGACCGCATGGGCGTCAGAGAATCGATCATCGGCCGCATGGAGCGCCACGGCGGCACGGCCCGGCTGCGGTCGGTGCCGGGCGGCGGCACGGAGGTCGAGCTGGAGATGGAGAGGGCGGAGAAGACGTCATGAGCGACGCGACCGAGGCGAACGGCACTGCGGGTGCCCCCGAGGGGGCCGGTTCCGGGGCTGCCGACGGCGGCGCGGGCGGACGGCACGTACAGGTGGTGCTGGTGGACGACCACCGGATGTTCCGCACAGGTGTCCAGGCCGAGATCGGGCAGACCGCCGAGACCGGTGTCGAGGTGGTCGGGGAGGCCGCGGACGTCGACCAGGCGGTCACGGTCATCACCGCCACCCGGCCCGAGGTGGTCCTCCTCGATGTGCACCTGCCGGGCGGCGGTGGCGTCGAAGTGCTGCGCCGGTGCGCGGCGTTGATGACGGACGCCGAGCGGCCCGTGCGCTTCCTCGCGCTGTCCGTGTCGGACGCGGCGGAGGACGTGATCGGTGTGATCCGCGGCGGCGCCCGCGGCTATGTCACCAAGACCATCACCGGCACCGACCTGGTCGACTCCATCTTCCGTGTCCAGGAGGGCGACGCCGTCTTCTCCCCGCGCCTGGCCGGGTTCGTCCTGGACGCCTTCGCCTCCACCGACGCCCCGCCCGTGGACGAGGACCTCGACCGCCTCACCCAGCGCGAGCGCGAGGTGCTCCGTCTGATCGCCCGTGGCTACGCCTACAAGGAGATCGCCAAGCAGCTGTTCATCTCGGTGAAGACGGTCGAGTCCCATGTCTCGGCGGTCCTGCGCAAGCTCCAGCTGTCCAACCGCCATGAACTGACCCGCTGGGCGACGGCCCGCCGGCTGGTCTGATCCCTACGGGCCCGTTCCTAGGCCACCCGGGTCGCCCCCGCGAACGGCATCAGGTCGAGCGGGGCCAGCCGGACCGGTGCCGAGGGGTTCGGAGCGTGGATGATCTGCCCGTTGCCCACGTAGATCCCGACGTGGCTGATCCCGGAGTAGAAGAACACCAGGTCACCAGGCTGGAGTTCGGAGCGGGAGACGCGCCGGCCCGCGTTGATCTGGGCGTAGGTGGTGCGGGGCAGGGAGATGCCGGCGGAGCGGTAGGCGGCCTGGATCAGGCCCGAGCAGTCGAAGGCGTTCGGGCCGGCCGCGCCCCACACATAGGGGCTGCCGAGCTTGGCGTAGGCGTAGTCGACGGCGGCCGCGGCGCGTGTGTTCGAAGCGGTGGCCGACCCGGCCTGCTCCAGGGCGTCCCGGGTGTCCGAGGCCGAGCGGGAGGCACGTCCCGGTGCGGCGCCGTCACCACCGGTGACCTGGGTCCGCTGCTGCGGAGGGAGCAGCGCCAGCAGCCGCCGGGCCTCGTCCAGCTTGCCGGTGACGGTCCTCTTCCGCCGTTGCAGCTCGGCCTGCCGGGACCGCAGCGACTTCAGCTCGATGCGTGCCGCGCCCCGCAACTGCTCGATCTCCCGCAGCTGTCCGCGTACCCGGGACACCGCAGCGGCCTGCCGGTCACCGGCCCGCTCCACGAACGCGGCGTCGTCCAGGTACCGGTCGGGGTCGCCGGACAGGGCCAGCTGCCAGGCCGGTGCGAAGCCGCCCTCGCGGTACTGCGCCGCCGCGAACGAACCCAGCGCGTTCCGGGCGATGTCGAGCTTCTGCTGTTTGCGGGCGGTCTCGTCCCGCAGCGCGTTCAGCTGCCGCTGCTCCGCGTCAGCCTGCTCCTTCGCGCCGTCGTACTTCTCGGTCGCGGCCTCGGCCTCCTGGTACAGCTTGTCCACCTCGGCCTTCACCTGTGCCGGAGTCAGCCGCGGCTCGGCGTGTCCCGTCCCGTCGAACCCCGTCGCGGTGGCGGCGCCCGCCAGGGCGAGCGTGGCTGCCGTCCGGGCCGTATGGCCGCCCGTCGAACGTTGCCGGGGCTTGCGGTGCGCTGCCACCTGGACCGTCACGTCCTTCCGTACGACTCGCACGACCGAGGGGTCTGTGCGTCCGGCGGCGGCCCGCACAGGGGAAGCAGGCCGCCGCCGGACCCTTCTCGGCGGTGGTGGCCGACGGCCGCCCCTGGCCCGGGCGGCGATGGGGAGCCGGTCACCTGGGGAAGGACGCTAGGCCCGATTGTGACGAGCGTGTAACGCGGTGTACGGAACTGGCTTCGACGGAACGGGATGTGACCGCACGTGACCGCATAGCCGTTCCGGAGTCGTCGGCTTCACGCAGCGTGGTGACCGAAGCGCGGAAAGCGGTACGGACGGGATGCGCACGGTGCTATGGGGCGCATATATGCAAGATCGCCGGCGGGCTCGCCGACCGCTGTGACCGGGGCCGGTGGCAGGGGGCTGTGGGGCCCCTGGTTAGGCTCCGGGCCCATGGACGTACTCATCCATCTCTTCGTCGGCCTGCACATCATCGGCATCGCCGCGCTGCTCGGCGGTTTCCTCACCCAGATGAAGGCGATGGGCCAGGGCACGGCCCGGTTCGTGCCCGGGATGCTGCACGGCGCGCTGACGATGCTGGTCACCGGCGTGGCCCTGGTCGGTCTCAACCAGGCCGACGACCACCATGTCAACACCTTCAAGATCGGCGTCAAGCTGGCGCTGCTGATCGTGATCCTCGGGCTGGTCTACGTCAAGCGCGACGAGGAGAAGATCGACAAAAGCCTGTTCGGAGTGGTCGGCGCGCTGACCATGACGAACATCTTCATCGCCGTCCTGTGGACCTGACGGTCAGCCGTCCCCGCCGCCGGCGCGGGCCGCGCGCACCGCACCGGCGGCGACCGCGAGCCACGCCGCCACCGCAGCCCACAGCAGCACCCGTCCCGGCCGGTCGAGCCACGGGACGCCGAGGGCGGTGCCGACGGGCAGCGCCGCCACCGCCGTCATCCCGATCGGGAACACCGTCGCCCACCGCAGCACGTCGTAGCCGGGCCGGGGCCGTACGACGTACCAGACCAGATCCAGCACGAGCAGTGCCGTCGTCACAGTGCGCAGCGCACCGCGGTCGTCGTCGTTCCACAGGTACATGCCCGCGTCCCCGGCGATGAGCAGGTTCGCCCCGGCCAGCGCCGAGATAGCGAGCGCACCGCCCGCGATCCACTGGTCGCCCGCGCCCTCCAGCACCTGCCGTATGTCGAAGCGGGCCAGCGCCAGGCCGTAGAGCACCAGGCCCAGCCAGAACAGCACCAGGGCGGTGTGCGCGAGCCACGCCGTGCGCTCGGCCGCGGCGAGCGTGGCGCCCAGTACGGCGAGCCCCTCTGTGGCCACACAGCACAGAAACACTGCGCCCGGCATGCGCGGCCTCCAGCGCCGTACGACCATGACCAGCAGCACCGGCCAGAGCAGCGCCGCGAGCGCCAGCAGTGCCTCGGCCAGGGTCTGCCGGCCCAGCGCCGAGACCCGGGTGCCGAGCACCGTGGTCGCGGCCACGGAGGTCAGCGCGCCCAGGCTCTCCGCCTCGGTCACCCAGCGCTCGCGCTCGCCGACCAGCCGCAGGACGAATGCTGCGGCCAGCGCGGCCCAGGCGACGCCCGCCATCGCCAGCACCACCCGTGAGACCGATTCGGCGCCGGTCATGCGCAGCCCCACCGACACCACGCCGGTCGGCATCACGGCGGCCCCGGCCGCGGGGGACCGCTCCGCCCACCAAGCGCGCAGACCTGAGATGCCGGGCATGCGCCCGATGCCAGGCAGCCGCGGCGTCCCTGCCCGTAAGGGCACGCGCGCGTGAAGAGCGAAAACGCCGGTACGCGCGCGTGGCGGCAGGGAGGTCGCACGTGTGCGTGGTGGCAGGGGAGGCCCGCGCGGGCGTGGGGAGGCAGGGGAGCCCCGCGCGGGCGGGGGAGACAGGGGAGGCCGCGCGCGGGCGTGGGGGCGGGCGAGGCCGAGCGTGTCCGGAGGCAGAAGGGCCACGCATGTCCGGCGGCAGGGAACGCGGCAGCGAAGACTGCACCCGGGCATCGGCGCAGGAAAGACCGGCACGCGCGTGCGGGAATCAGCGGTCCGGGTGGCGAGGCTCAGGGCGTCGGCAGGGCGTGCGTGGGCGTGTGGATCCGGCGGCCCCGGGCACGGGAGACCACGACTCCGGCACGCGCGCGTGCACGTGCACTGCGGTGGCACGCGCGCGTGGAGCGGGAGGGGCTGGGCCGCGCCGGTGGTCCGGGTGGCGGTCAGCCCGGTCGGACCACGCTGTGGATGATCGACTCGCCGCCGTAGTAGATCGACTCCTCACGGACGTACGCGCCCGGCTTCGGGGCGTGGATCATCATGCCGTTGCCTATGTAGATGCCGACGTGGCTGATGTCGTCGTAGAAGAAGACCAGATCGCCCGGCCGCGCGTCGGCGAGCGAGACCGTGGTGCCCGCGTTGACCTGGTCGTACGTGGTGCGCGGAAGCGTGACGCCGGCGGCTCTCCAGGCGGCCTGGGTGAGGCCCGAGCAGTCGTAGGAGTCCGGCCCGATGGCGCCCCACACATACGGCTTGCCGATCTGCGCGCGGGCGAAGGCGAGCGCCTTCTCGGCCTTCGTGTCGTACGAGCCGGTCGTCGTGGACCCGGTCGAGCCGGAGCCCGTCGAACCGGATCCGGATCCGGACCCCGTGGGCGATGACGACGAGGAGGACGACGGTGACGACGAGGCGGCCTGCTGCTGAGCCGCCTGCTGCTTCGCCAGCTCGGCCGCCTTGCGCGCCGCCTCCTGCTGCTTCTCCCGCTCGATGGCGGCCAGGCGCGCCTTCTCCTGGGCCGACAGCTGCGACAGCAGCTCGCGCGCCGAGGCCAGCTTCTTCTGGACGGTGGCCTTGGCGGTCTGCAGGTCGTGCTGTGAGTCGGTCAGCGTCTGCAGGCTCTGCGCGGCCTCCCGCCGCTGCTTCATGGTCGCGGCCTGCTCGCCGATGTAGTCGTCGACCGCGCTCTTCTCCCGCGAGGTCAGCCGGTTCATCAGCTGGGTCTGGTCGAAGTAGTCCTGCGGGTCGTTGGCCAGCAGGAAGGTGGCCGTGCCGGGAGCGGCGGCACCGGTGCGGTACTGCGCCGCGGCGAAGGAGCCCAGTTCCTCGCGGGCCTTGTTGAGGCGTGCCGTGCGCCGGGCGACGTCGTCGCGCAGGGCGTCGACGCGGCCCCGCTGTCTGACGGACCGCTCCTTGGCCGCGTCGTACTTCTCGGTCGCCGACTCCGCCTGGCGGTAGAGGTCGTCGACCTTCTTCTCGACCTCCTCCAGGCTCGGCTTGGTGCGATCGGTACTCGGGGCGGCCTCTGCGGTCTGCGAGAGCACGGCCATGGAGGTGAGGGCGGCGGTGGCGAGGGCGGGGGTGCGAAGGCCCGATCCGATGGATCCGCCGGGGCGCGTCTTGCGGTGCGACGCCAAGGGAGGCGACTCCTTCCAATGGGCCGCCTACCGGGTTAGCTGTCGGGTTCGGGCGGTGGTTCGGAAGGGTTGCCCTACGGCGGCGTCCCGGGTGGGAGCCGGCCGATTCACCCCAGAGGTCGGTGGGTCCCCGGCTCCGGGCGCCCTGCGGGGCACACCGGACTCGGCGGAGGCCGTGCGGCCCGGCGAGGTTCGCCGGTAGGGGTCGTACGGCCCGCACGCACGCTAGCCAACTCGTGTGACTCCTGTGAAGGTTGGTGCGTGATATGTCCGATACATTTTCGTGACCTGGGGCAGGTTTCGCTCCTGTGTCATCGGGTGGTTCCGTTGTGTGAGCAGGCGGAGGCTCATTCCGCGGTCACGATCAACTCTCTTCCGGAACCGGCCATGTTCCGGGGACTGCGACCGGTTGTCGGTGGGGCGCCCTAGACTCGGAGAGCGATGAGCAGCCTCTTTGACGACAGCTTCCTGGCGGACCTCCAGGCCCCTCGCGGGCACGAGGAGGAGCCCCCGCCGCCGCCCGACGACGATCACGCTCCGGAGCCGCTTCCGGACGATCTGTTCGGCGGGAAGTTCGACGCGCCGCCGGAGCGGGACGCGTACTACCGCGACGGCGCCCCGCGCCCCGCGATCGACTCGGCGGCGCTGCTGGAAGGGCTGAACGACAACCAGCGGGCCGCGGTCGTGCACGCCGGTTCCCCGCTGCTCATCGTGGCCGGCGCCGGCTCGGGCAAGACCCGCGTGCTCACCCACCGCATCGCCCATCTGCTCGCCGAGCGGCACGTGCACCCGGGCCAGATCCTCGCGATCACCTTCACCAACAAGGCCGCGGGCGAGATGAAGGAGCGTGTCGAGCAGCTCGTCGGCCCGCGCGCGAACGCGATGTGGGTGATGACCTTCCACAGCGCGTGCGTGCGCATCCTGCGCCGCGAGTCGAAGAAGCTCGGCTTCACGTCGTCGTTCTCGATCTACGACGCCGCCGACAGCAAGCGCCTGATGGCCCTGGTCTGCCGCGACCTGGACCTCGACCCCAAGCGCTTCCCGCCGAAGTCGTTCAGCGCCAAGATCAGCAACCTGAAGAACGAGCTGATCGACGAGGAGGACTTCGCCGCCCAGGCCACCGACGGCTTCGAGAAGACCCTCGCCCAGGCCTACGCGCTCTACCAGTCGCGCCTGCGCGAGGCCAACGCGCTCGACTTCGACGACCTGATCATGACGACGGTCAACCTCCTGCGCGCCTTCCCCGACGTCGCCGAGCACTACCGCCGCCGTTTCCGGCACGTCCTCGTCGACGAGTACCAGGACACCAACCACGCCCAGTACGCGCTGGTGCGGGAACTCGTCGGCACGGGGGAGCGCTCCGCCGAGGAGGGCGACACCCCGCCCGGCGGGTACGACCTCCCGCCCGCCGAACTGTGCGTCGTCGGTGACGCGGACCAGTCGATCTACGCCTTCCGGGGCGCGACGATCCGCAACATCCTGCAGTTCGAGGAGGACTACCCGAACGCGACGACGATCCTGCTGGAGCAGAACTACCGCTCCACGCAGACCATCCTGTCCGCCGCCAACGCGGTCATCGAGCGCAACGAGTCCCGCCGCCCGAAGAACCTGTGGACCAACGCCGGGCAGGGCGCGCGGATCACCGGCTACGTCGCCGACACCGAGCACGACGAGGCCCAGTTCGTCTCCGACGAGATAGACCGCCTGGTCGACGCGGGCGAGGCCAAGGCGGGTGACGTCGCCGTCTTCTACCGCACCAACGCCCAGTCCCGTGTCTTCGAAGAGGTCTTCATCCGTGTCGGCCTGCCCTACAAGGTCGTCGGCGGTGTCCGCTTCTACGAGCGCAAGGAGGTCCGGGACGTCCTGGCCTACCTGCGCGTCCTCGCCAACCCCGAGGACTCGGTGCCGCTGCGCCGCATCCTCAACGTGCCCAAGCGCGGCATCGGCGAGCGCGCCGAGGCGATGATCGACGCCCTCGCCCAGCGCGAGAAGGTCAGCTTCCCGCAGGCGCTCAAGCGCGTGGACGAGGCGTACGGCATGGCCGCGCGCTCCACCAACGCCGTCAAGCGGTTCAACACGCTGATGGAGGATCTGCGTACGATCGTCGAGTCCGGCGCGGGCCCCGCGACCGTCCTGGAGGCGGTGCTCGAACGCACCGGCTATCTGGCCGAGTTGCAGGCCTCCACCGACCCGCAGGACGAGACTCGCATCGAGAACCTCCAGGAACTCGCGGCCGTGGCCCGGGAGTTCGAGCAGGAGCGCGGCGAAGGCGAGGCCACTTCGCTGGCCGACTTCCTGGAGCAGGTGGCGCTGGTCGCCGACTCCGACCAGATCCCCGACGAGGACGAGGAAGGCTCCGGCGTCATCACCCTGATGACCCTGCACACCGCCAAGGGCCTGGAGTTCCCCGTCGTCTTCCTGACCGGCATGGAGGACGGCGTCTTCCCGCACATGCGCGCCCTCGGCCAGACCAAGGAGCTGGAGGAGGAGCGGCGCCTGGCGTACGTCGGCATCACACGCGCGCGGGAGCGGCTCTACCTCACGCGGTCGACGATGCGCAGCGCCTGGGGCCAGCCGTCGTACAACCCGCCCTCCCGCTTCCTGGAGGAGATCCCGGCCACCCATGTGGACTGGAAGCGGACGGGAGCGACGGCGCCGGTGTCCTCCGGCCCGGCCTCCGGGATCGCGGCCTCGCTGTCCTCGAGCCGCTCGCGCTCCTCGGCGTCGGGCGCGTCCGGGTTCGCCACCCGGCGGACCACGGAGAAGCCGGTGGTCGCGCTGGCCGTCGGGGACCGGGTCACCCACGACCAGTTCGGGCTCGGCACGGTCGTCGGTGTGAAGGGCACGGGCGCGAACGCGGAGGCCACGATCGACTTCGGCGACACCAAGCCGAAGCGGCTGCTGCTGCGGTACGCGCCGGTGGAGAAGCTGTAGGGGCCCCGGGGGCTCAGGCCCCCGGGTTCTACGTCGGGTCGAGCCCGTGGCTGCGCAGCCACGGCAGCGGGTCTATGGCCGCCCCGCCCGCGGGCCGTACCTCGAAGTGCAGGTGCGGGCCGGTGGAGTTGCCGGAGTTGCCGGAGTAGGCGATCGGCTGGCCGGCCTTGACGGACGTCCCGGCGGGAACGCGGTAGCTGGACAGATGGCAGTACCAGGTCTCGGTGCCGTCCTTCGCCGTCACGATCATCATGTTGCCGTAGGCGCTGTTCCACTTGGTGGAGACGACGCCGTCGGTCGCGGCCATCACCGTGGTGCCGTACGAGACGGGGAAGTCGATGCCCGTGTGCACGGACATCCAGTTCACCCCGGCCTGCCCGAAGTAGGCGCTGAGCCCCTTCTGCAAGACCGGCAGCACGAACTTGGGGCGCAGCCGCTCCTTGAGCGCGGCCGCTGCGGCGGCCTTCTTCTTCTCCAGCTCCTGCTGGTTCTTGAGGTCGAGCCGTTCCTGTGTCCGGCTCGCCCGGTCGGCGAAGTCGTGAGCGCCGGCGGACAGGGTGTTGAGCTGGGTGTCCAGCTTGCTGTTGGCGGCCGAGGCCTTGACCGTGTGCGCGTCCGAGGCGGAGACGGAGGTGTCCTGGCCGTTGCCGCTCAACGCGCCGACCGAGGCTGCGGCGATGCCGGCGACGCCCACCACACAGGCCGAGGGCACGGCGACGGTGAGCAGCGCGGAGCGCTTGGGGGTCGTACGACGGCGGGAGCGCGCGGCGCTGCGTGCGCCGGCGCGGGTCGTCGGCACGCTCTCTTCCTGGTCGTCCAGCAGGCCGGGCCCGGCGGACGGTTCGTCCGCGGCCTCCGACTCGTTCGACTCGTCGTCCCCGGTGTGGGGTTCGCCGAACGCGGTGGCCTCGTACGCCGCCTCGTCCTCGTACGGGCCCTGCTGGTACGGCACCTGCGCGAAGGCCGCGGTCGCCTGCGGGTCGCCGACCTGGTCGAAGACGGCGGTGGTCTGCTGGACGAACGGTTCGCCAGCCTGCTCGGCCGCCGCCGGCACGGCCTGGCCACCGGAGTTCCACTGCGTCGCGTCGAACGTGCCCGACTCGAAGGTCTGGGTGCCCCACGCCCACTGCTGGGTCGGTTCGGCGATACCCGACTGGTCGGGCTGCAGCCAGGCGCTCGCGTCCCACTGGCCGCTGATGTCGTTGCCCGTCGCCTGGGCGGGGATGGTCCAGGAGGCGGAGTCGTGGACGCCGGAGTCGTAGGCGCTGTGGTGCTGGGCCGTGTACGGGTCGTAGCCCGGGGTCTGGCCGGTCTGCCACTGCGTGCTGTCGTACGCGCCGGTGCCCTGCTCCCCGGGCAGGCTGCCGAAGAGCGGGTCCGTGGAGAAGGAGCCGGTGGTGTCCGGAAAACCGGTGGTGTCGTAGCCGCCGTACGTGGTGAAGTCGCCGTAGGGGGCTCCATGCGTTCCGTACGGCGCGTAGTGCGCGGCGGAGGCGTCGGAAGCCGGGGCCGGGGTGGTCATGGTCCCCGACGGGTGACGGTCGTTCACCAACTTCTCTTTCGCCTCGACAACAGGGGCTGCCAGAGCAGTGCGGCGACTGTACCCGCCGGTACCTGGGCGCGACAATCTTCAGCTGGTTTCGCGCCCGCCGTAAACGGGCATTCGGCGGCGTTTCGGGGGGCGCCGGACACGAGTTTGGCCGAGAGTTCGATTGACGTTCGATGTGTGGTGACTGTTCGTCACCTGTGCGTCACTCCGCCGTCGGAAATGTCACGCCACCGTCAGGTCGCCGGCGACACGGTCCCCGGGGTGCGGGGCGTCGAGCGCCTCGCGTATCCCGGCCGCGACGGCGGGGTGCACGGGCAGGGCGAGATGCCCGATGCCGGTCACCCGGACGTTCTGCGCGTCGAGGTCGGGGTGCTCCAGGCAGGCCGTCTGCAGCGGCACCATCACGGAGTCCAGGTCGCTCCAGAAGCTGACGAACCGGGTACGGCAGCCGGGCGCGGGCCGGGTCAGCTCCTCGATGACCCCCGAACCGGGCCGCATCTGGCGCACGATCGGATGGGCGTTGGCCAGCGGAGCCGCGCTGGTCCCGGAGTGCGGTGTACCCAGCGTGACGAGGGTGCGCACCCGCAGGTCGCCACCCAGGCACTGAACGTAATAACGGGCTATCAGCCCGCCGAGGCTGTGCCCCACGATGTCGACCCGGTCGCTGCCGGTGCGCTCGCAGATCTCCTCGAGGTGCCGGCCGAGCAGCTCGGCTGCGGCGCGGATGTCGCAGGTCAACGGGGAGTAGTTGAGCGAAATGACGCGCTGCCTGCCGTGCTGGGCGAGGTTGCGGCGCAGCAGCAGGAACACCGAGCGGTTGTCGATGAAACCGTGCAGCAGCACCACCGGCGGGCCGGACCGAACCGGCAGCTGGGCGGTGCCGTCGCCGGCGGGCAGGGCGGGGGAGCGGCGCTCCTGGGTGAGGCCGGTCGGGTACAGCAGGAGATGGCCGGCCAGGATCGCGGCCTCGAGGGCGGTCGCCTTCAGCAGTGCCACGGAGATTCCGGCGATTCTGCCGGGCCACAGGCGCCGGCAGAACGGGAGAAAGAGCGGCAGTACTCCGGTGACCTTCATGGGCCGACCTCCTGTCGGCACGCCGGAGGACGGCTCGATCCCCCGTGTGCCCTCATGTCCCACCATGTGATTTCCCCCTCGCTGCGCACCGTAAAACTGCCGGTTGCGGGATGCTGGAGATAACGTTCGTTCACTTCGCGACGGGTGGCGGAACGCGCCAAAAGTGCGGTACTTGTCGTTACGGACGGAAGCGATCGCTTCCGTGGTCGTTTGATGGAGGCAGTGATGGGTGTGGCAGCCGGTCCGATCCGCGTGGTGGTCGCCAAGCCGGGGCTCGACGGCCACGATCGAGGGGCCAAGGTCATCGCGCGGGCCCTGCGCGACGCCGGTATGGAGGTCATCTACACCGGGCTCCACCAGACGCCGGAGCAGATCGTGGACACCGCCATCCAGGAGGACGCCGACGCGATCGGCCTGTCCATCCTCTCCGGCGCGCACAACACGCTGTTCGCCGCGGTGATCGACCTGCTCAAGGAGCGCGACGCCGAGGACATCCTCGTCTTCGGCGGCGGCATCATCCCGGAGGAGGACATCCCGCCGCTCAGGGAGAAGGGCGTCGCGGCGATCTTCACACCGGGCGCGACGACCGCGTCGATCGTGGAGTGGGTGCGGGAGAACGTCCGTCAGGCGGCCGCGTCCGGCGGCTGAGCGGCTGCCTCCAGTGGCTGAGCGGCTGCCTCCGGCGGTTGGGCGGCTGCTTCCGGCGGTCGGGCCGACGGCTCGGTGCGGCCGGAGAGCGGGGGCCGGTCCGGGGCGAGTTCCGCGGTCATCTCCGCCCGCAGCCGCAACGTGGTCACCAGCCGCTGGAACGCCTCCGCCCAGTAGCCTCCGGCCCCCGGCGCGGCGTCCTCCCGTTCGTCCGGTATCGCCAGCAGCGCCTCGAGCCGGGTGGCCTCCGCGGGGTCCAGGCAGCGCTCGGCCAGCCCCATCACCCCGCTGAAGCTCCAGGGGTAACTGCCCGCGTCCCGCGCGATGTTGAGCGCGTCCACGACAGCCCGGCCCAGCGGCGCGGCCCAGGGCACCGCACACACCCCGAGCAGCTGGAACGCCTCCGACAGCCCGTGCGTGGCGATGAACCCGGCCACCCACGCCGCCCGTTCCGCCGGGCCCAGGGAGGCCAGCAGCTTCGCGCGTTCCGCCAGCGACACCGCGCCGGGCCCGCCGGCCTCCGGCGCCGACGGCGAGCCGAGCAGCGCCCTCGACCACTCGGCGTCCCGCTGCCGCACCGCCGCCCGGCACCAGGCCGCGTGCAGCTCGCCCTGCCAGCCGTCCGACACCGGCAGCGCCACGATCTCCTGCGCCGTCCGGCCGCCGAGCCGTCCCGGCCACGTGCCCAGCGGCGCTGCCTCCACCAACTGCCCCAGCCACCATGAGCGTTCCCCTCTCCCTGTGGGAGGTGTGGCCACCACACCATCGCGCTCCATGCCGGAGTCGCACTCGAGCGGCGCCTCCACCGCGATCGCCGGTCCGTTCCCCGTGCGGTCGAGGGCCACACAGGCCGCGGCCCGTACGGCCATGCGCGCGGCGAGCGCCGAAGCGGGCAGCGCCGACAGCAGTTCCGCCGCCGTCGCCCGCACATTGCGGCTGCGGTCGCCCAACGCCTGCTCCAGGAAGGGCTCGTCCGCGGCGGACAGGCCCGTGCGCAACGAGTCGAGGAACATCAGCCGGTCCTCCGCCCGCTCCGTCGGCCAGGTCGACGCGAGCAGCTCGCGCGCGAGCGCGGGCGTACCGGCGCGCAATGCGCCCAGCAGGGCCACCCGCTCGGCGAACAGCCCCTCCTGCCACAGCCTGCGCACGGCCTCGCTGTCGCCGGGCTCGGGAAGCGCGGTGCCCCCGCCAGGGGCCGCGCGCAGCGCGAAGCGCCAGTCCGTGTTCAGCCGGGCCAGCCACAGCGCCCGCGGTCCCGCGAACGCCAGCGCCGCCGGACGCAGGTCCGTACGGCCGCGGGCCGCGTCCAGCAGGGCGGGAAGCGTCTGCGGGGGTGCCGCGTACCCGTGCGCGTTGGCCGCCGCCAGCCACTGCGGGAGCAGTTCCATGAGGTCCGGTGAGCTGCCCCGGCGGCCACCGCTTCCGCCGCCGGAACGGTCGGCCAGCAACGTGGTGAGCCTGCGGGCCGCCGCGGCGGGCAGGGCCGGACGGGGATCCTCGGGGCCGGGCTACGGCCCGCGCGCTCGGCACGCCGGCCGGACCCGG